>CACGKH010000046.1 GCA_902573585.1 uncultured Pelagibacteraceae bacterium | reverse complement strand
CGCTTCAATATCAGATTTTTTACCACTTCCATTTACAATAGTACTGTTATCTTTATCAACTTTAATTTTTTTACAAGAACCAAGGTCTTCAAGTTTTACATTTTCAAGTTTAATACCCAAGTCTTCAGAAATGACTTGTCCACTAGTTAAAATTGCAATATCTTCAAGCATTGCTTTTCTTCTATCTCCAAATCCTGGAGCTTTAACAGCAACAACTTTCAGACCACCTCTTAACTTATTGACAACTAAAGTTGCCAGTGCTTCACCTTCAACATCTTCAGAAATTATCATTAATGGTCTACCAGCTTGTACAACCGCCTCTAAAAGCGGAACCATTGGCTGTAAGTTTGTTAATTTTTTCTCATGTAACAGAATGAAAGGATTTTCTAACTCTGTTGTCATTTTATCACTATTGGTAATAAAATATGGAGAAAGATATCCTCTATCGAATTGCATACCTTCAACCACATCTAACTCAGTTTCAATTCCTTTATTTTCCTCAACTGTGATTACACCTTCATTACCAACTTTTTGCATTGCTTTTGCAATCATAGTTCCTATTTCTTTATCACCATTTGCTGAGATTGTTCCAACTTGAGCTATTTCATCACTATCTTTTACTTTTTTTGCAGATGATACAAGATTTTGTTTTACAACATCTACTGCTGCATCAATTCCTCTTTTAACATCCATTGGATTCATGCCTGCAGTTACATATTTTACACCTTCTCTAACTATAGCTTGAGCTAAAATAGTTGCAGTGGTTGTTCCGTCACCAGCTTCATCATTTGTTTTGCTTGCAACCTCTTTAACCATTTGAGCACCCATATTTTCAAATTTATCCTCTAAATCAATTTCTTTAGCAACAGAAACACCATCTTTTGTTATTCTTGGAGCACCATAAGATTTGTCCATTACTACATTCCTACCTTTAGGGCCTAAAGTAACTTTGACTGTATCAGCAAGTATATTTACACCTCTTATCATAGCTGCTCTTGCTTCAGCGTCGAATTTAACGATTTTTGCCATTTTGTTTTCTCCTTTAATAAATTAAATTACTTGCTTGAAATACCCATAATGTCTGACTCTTTCATTATGCTGTATTCTTTGCCATCAATTTTGACTTCAGTTCCTGACCATTTGCCAAATAAAACTTTGTCACCTACTTTAACATCCATTGGGATTTTTTTTCCATCTTCTGTTTTTGCACCACCGCCAACAGCAACAACTTTTCCTTCTTGTGGCTTTTCTTGTGCTGTGTCAGGAATGATTATTCCACCAGCAGTTTTTTCGCTACTGTCTAAAACTTCTATTAAAACTCTATCATGTAGTGGTCTAAATTTCATAATTTCTCCTTTATAATATGGACTTCATATAGAGATTGGCCTTACTATTTCAAGATATAGTTCTAAATAAGTTCATTAAAATATATGGGAATTTAAGGGTTTTATGGGTTATAGATTATTTTAATGACTAAAAATTTAGATAAAGAGGGCCTAAGTTCAATTGTTGACAATTATCAGTTATTTTATGTTGATTTATGGGGGGTTGTTCATAATGGAGTTTCTCTTCATAGAGAGGCAATAAAAGCGTTAAAGGAAATAACAAAAATAAATAAGGATTATATCCTGCTGACAAACGCTCCAAGACCTAATACTGCAGTAAAATCTTTTTTAGAGAAATTGGGTATGGATAAAGAAATTAGAGATCATGTTTTTACATCAGGGGAGGCCTCTTTAAACTATCTTAAAAAAAACCTTTCAGAAAAACCTTTCTTCCATGTAGGTCCACCCAGGGACTTTGATTTATTTAAAGATTTTAAAAGAAGGAAATCAGAAGACATAAAAAATAGTGAATATATTTTATGCACAGGACTATTTGATGATCAAAATGAGGATTTAAACTATTATAAAGATTTATTTGAAAAAAATTTAGAAAAGAAGATGATTTGTACAAATCCTGATTTAATTGTAGATAGAGGAAATGCTAGAGAGTTATGTGCAGGGTCAATTGCTATGGTTTTTGAAAAAATGGGGGGTGAGGTAATATATTTTGGAAAACCTTATCCAGAAGTTTATAATCAGTCTATTGATAATAAAAATAAAAAGATACTATCAATTGGTGATAACTTGAATACTGATATAAAAGGAGCAAATCTTT
>CACGKH010000045.1 GCA_902573585.1 uncultured Pelagibacteraceae bacterium | reverse complement strand
TACATGCTTAAATTATAAAAATTCAAAAGTTATTTTGAATTATTTGTTAACAAATAAATAAACAATAGGAAGAAATATGTTTAAATACTTAAAACAATTAACTTCTTTAGTTGCTATGGTAGCTGTGTTGTTCACTTTTACAACAGAGTCTATGGCTGCTAAAAAATCTAAAACACTTAAAAACACTCAAAAGAAGGGTTTTGTAAGATGTGGAGTATCTCAAGGTCTTCCAGGATTTTCTAACGCTGATGCTGCAGGAAATTGGACTGGTGTTGATGTTGATGTATGTAGAGCGGTAGCTGCTGCAGTATTAGGTGATGCAAACAAAGTTAAGTTTACACCACTAAGTGCTAAAGAAAGATTTACAGCTTTAACTTCTGGTGAGATTGATATCTTATCAAGAAACACAACTTGGACTCTTTCTAGAGATGCTGATATCGGACTTACTTTCGTAGGTGTGAACTTTTACGATGGACAAGGTTTCATGGTAAGAAAAAGTTCAGGTATTACTTCAACTAGCCAATTCAAAAATGGTATCTCAGCTTGTACAAACATTGGTACAACAACTGAGTTAAACATGAGAGACTTCTTTAATTCTAGAGGAATTTCTTATGAGCCTGTTGCTTTTGAAAAAGCTGATGAAGTTGTAGCTGCATACGATGCAGGTAGATGTGATACTTACACTACTGATAAATCTGGTTTAGCTGCTCAAAGAACTAAAATGAAAAACCCTGATGAACACATTGTTCTACCAGAAACTATTTCTAAAGAACCTTTAGGACCAGTTGTTAGACAAGGTGACTCAGTTTGGGAAGATATCGTTAGATGGTCTTTGAACACTATGATCGAAGCAGAAGAATATGGTATTACTTCAGCTAATGCAGACTCAATGAAAACTTCAGATAATCCACAAATCAAAAGACTTGTTGGTGCTGAAGGTGAAATGGGTGCAGCATTCGGTTTAGATAACGAGTGGAACTTAAGAATTATCAAACAAGTTGGAAACTATGGTGAAAGTTATAAGAGAAATATAGCAGACACTGGTATTTTACCAGACAGAGGTCCAAATGAATTATGGACTAAAGGTGGTATATTATACGTTCCACCATCAAGATAATTTAAGTTATAAATTACACAAAAAGGGCTAGATTTTTCTAGCCCTTTTTTTTATAAACACATATATTGTCTCCACTGTGAATTTTAAACTTAAAGATATAGGTCCACAATTAATGACAGTTATAGCTGTTGTTCTTGTCTTTGGTTTCTTTACTTATAACGCTCAAGTAAATATGGAAAGTAGAGGTATTGATTTTGGTTATGGATTTTTATCTCAAGAGTCTTCATTTGATGTTCAATTTTCATTAATTGAATATGATGGGTCTCACTCTTATTTTAGAGCATATTTAGTTGGTTTATTAAATACTATACTTGTATCAGTTATTGGAATTATTTTAGCTACAATACTTGGAGTAATAGTTGGAATTGCAAGATTATCTCCAAACTATTTAATTAATAAGTTTGCAGCATTTTATGTAGAATTTTTTAGAAATATTCCTTTACTACTACAAATATTTTTTTGGTATTTCGCTGCATTGAGAGCTTTACCGCTCCCACAGGATGCTGAAGCAATGTTTGGAATTTCATTCTTAACAATAAAAGGTTTATTTGTTCCTGCTTTCATTTGGCAAAATTTAAATGTTTTCTTGTATTCAGTACTTGCAGCAATTATTGCAATAATTATTATTCGAATTCGTGCAAAAAAATTGCAAGAAACTCAAGGTAAACAAACACCAGTTTTATTGATATCAATAGGATTAATTTTAATTTTACCTCTTTTGAGTTTTTTGATTGGCGGTGTTAGTTTATCATTTGAAGTTCCTGTCTTAAAACAGCTAGCTACAACATCATTTATTTATGAAGGTGGTGTAAGTTTGCCCCCTGAATTAATTGCTTTAGCATTATCCTTGTCCTTATACACAGCAACTTTTATAGCTGAGTGTGTGAGAGCAGGAATACAAGGAGTTGGTAAAGGTCAAAAAGAGGCTGCAGCATCAATAGGTTTAACTCCTAATCAAGTTTTGAAGTTAGTGGTAATGCCTCAGGCACTTAGAATAATAATACCACCAACAACAAACCAATATTTAAACTTAACTAAAAATTCCTCTTTAGCAGCTGCAATAGCTTATCCAGATTTAGTATTAGTTTTTGCTGGAACAGCATTGATGCAAACAGGTAAAGCAATTG
>CACGKH010000044.1 GCA_902573585.1 uncultured Pelagibacteraceae bacterium | reverse complement strand
TACATTTTTATATTTTGGGTTTTTTTGCATTACTTCAGGGCTTCCAAGAGAATGTTGAAGAACAAATGGTATTTTGTATTTCCTCAAAATATTTATTGAGTTTTTGTCGTAACTAAGTCCAGAAACATCATTGATAAGTTTTACTCCTAAGTTAATTCCCTTTTCCATAATCTCTGATTTTCTTGTATCTAGAGAGATAATTTTTTTTTTATTAATCTTCTGTAAAACTCTTTTTAATCTTTTCCACTCAATCTCAACTTTTACGGCCTTAGACCCAGGTCTTGTAGACTCTCCACCTATATCAACAATATCAGCCCCAGTATCAAAAAGGTGATTTAATTGTTTGTATGCTAATTCTTTTTTTAAATACTTTCCTCCATCAGAGAAACTATCTGGAGTTATATTTAATACACCCATAATTTTTGGGGTATAAGAGAAGTTTAAGTTTTTAAATTTTTTTTTATTTGTTATTAGATTAAGATCAAATTTAACTTTTCTTCTTAACTTATCAGGTAAAGTATTTATTCTATTTATAGGAATTTTTTTTTTATATTTTCTTGAAACTAGCTCGATTTGATCAAAAGAAATTTGATTAGTACCATTTAGAGGTAATGATTTTTTTTTTTTAACAAATGTCTTGGATTTATTTCCAAAATAGAAATTACACACACGAGTGTAATATCTAGACATTAAGATTATTGAACAATTTTAGGTTTTAGACCCATAGCACTTAAAGCTGAACCTTTATCATCCTCAACTTTTAGATCTTGTTTATCTGCTGGATATACATTTTTATTTATCAAATTTTCGATTTCATCACCTGAAAGAGTTTCGTAGGTTAAAAGAGCCTTTGCTAATTTGTGTAAATCATCAATTTTTTCAGTTAAAACTTTTCTAGCTCTATCATAGCCCTTATCAACTATTTTTCTAATTTCTGAGTCAACCTTTCTGGCTGTTTCTTCAGACATATTTTGTTGTCTAGCCACAGATCTACCTAAAAAAACTTCTTCCTCATTTTCTCCATATGCAACTGGACCTAGCTCTTTGCTTAAACCAGCTTTCATAACCATTGCTCTGGCTCGTTTAGTTGCTTGTTCAATATCACTTGAAGCACCAGTAGTTACCTTATCTTCTCCAAATATTATTTCTTCTGCTACTCTTCCTCCCATAGCTATAGCCAATTGAGCATGTAATTGTTCTCTTGTTTGTGATAGCTCATCTCTTTCTGGAAGTTGCATAACCATACCAAGCGCCCTTCCTCTTGGTATTATTGTAGCTTTATGAATAGGATAAGCAGCACTTTCATTAATAGTTACTATGGCATGTCCTGCTTCATGATAAGCTGTAAGGGTTTTTTCTTCTTCAGTCATAACCATTGATCTTCTTTCAGATCCCATCATTACTTTGTCTTTTGCTTCTTCGAACTCGTTTAGTGTGACTATTCTTTTGTTTTTTCGAGCTGCTAACAATGCAGCTTCATTCACTAAATTGGCTAAGTCAGCACCTGAAAATCCTGGTGTTCCTCTCGCGATTATTCTTAAGTTCACATCTGGAGCCATCTTAATTTTTTTAACATGCACTTTGAGAATTTTCTCTCTACCAATTATATCTGGGTTTGAAACTACAACTTGTCTGTCAAATCTACCAGGTCTTAAAAGAGCTGGATCAAGAACATCAGGTCTATTAGTAGCTGCAATAATTATGACTCCTTCATTAGTATCAAAACCATCCATTTCAACTAAAAGCTGATTGAGTGTTTGCTCTCTCTCATCATTTCCTCCACCTAAGCCAGCGCCCCTGCTTCTCCCAACTGCATCAATCTCATCAATAAAAATTATGCATGGAGAATTTTTCTTTCCTTGTTCAAACATATCTCTTACTCTAGATGCCCCAACACCAACAAACATCTCAACAAAATCTGATCCTGAAATAGTAAAAAAAGGCACTCCTGCTTCTCCAGCAATAGCTCTTGCAAGTAAAGTTTTACCAGTACCAGGAGGTCCGACTAACAAAGCGCCTCTTGGAATCTTTCCTCCAAGTCTGCTAAATTTTTTTGGGTCTTTTAAAAATTCAACTATTTCTTCAACTTCTTCTTTAGCCTCTTCTACTCCAGCAACATCATTGAAAGTTACTTTACCTTTAAGTTCATTCATCATTTTTGCTTTAGATCTTCCAAAACCCATTGCGCCGCCTTTGCCTCCTTGCATTTGCCTCATAAAAAAAATCCAAACTGCAATAAGTAATAACATTGGGAACCATGATAGCAGTACACCAAATAGAGAGGGCATTTTTTCCTCTAAAGGAGCAGCAGATATACTCACACCTTTATCTGAAAGTTTCTCAATAAGATTTGGGTCTTTTGGTGCATAGGTTGTAAAACTATTTCCATTTGAATACACACCTTTGATATTGTTTCCTTGAATTTCAACTTTAACAACTTCTCCATTTTCTACTGAAGTTAAAAATTCTGAAAATATAACTTGA
>CACGKH010000043.1 GCA_902573585.1 uncultured Pelagibacteraceae bacterium | reverse complement strand
AAGTTGATATTTCAAATGATATTAAATTTGAAACAATTGTCGAAAATTTAAATCTAAAATCAATTCAAATAAAAGACTTTAAATTTTCAAAAGAAAAAAATGAAGTTGAAAGAAAAATATTTGAATTAAGAAATAATAAGTTTGATATCTTTGAAAATGAAAATGATTACATTTTGTATCAAATAGAAAATATCGAACAAAGGGAACCAAGTTTATCAGACGAACAAACTAGGAAAGAAATTCTTCAACTTGTTTACCAAAAAAACAAATTTGATTTTAACAGAAATTTATTAGATCAAATTAGAAAAAAAGAATTTAGTAACAGTCGTTTTTTAGAAATGGGTCAAAAAAACATGGAAACTATTGAATTAAATTCAGTTAAAGATAACAAAAAATTTCAAATTAACGCTGTTGAAATTTTATACTCTCTTCCCATAAACTCATTTACATTAATTAATGACGAAAAAAATAACATTTATTTAGCTAAAATTAAAAAATTTCAAAAGGTAAAATTAGACATTAATAGTGATAAATTTAAGGAATATATTGAAAAACAAAATTCAAATAACAAAAATACTTTATTAAAGTCTTATGATTTATTTCTAAATGAAAAATATAATGTTATTCTAAACCAAAAAACAATAGAACGAGTTAAAAATTTCTTTCAATGATTATAAATCGAAGCTTCAAAGAATTTAAGTTTCGACATAGAAGCAAAAAAAATCAAATAATATATTCATCAAAAAAAATAAAAAATGATGAAGATGTGATAAATTTAATTGATAACTTTTTAATTGAAAAAAATAGCTTCATCTTTGAGTCTGTTGAGAAAGGTAAGATAAAAGGAAGATATACTATTTTTGGTAAAAACCCTGACAAAATTTGGGAATTTAACAATAACAATTCTTATTTAATCAAAAATAAAAAAAAGATTAAGTTAAAAGATAGTCCACATAAATTAATTGAAAATATAATTGAAGAATTTAAATTTAAAATTCCTTCAGGTCTGCCCCCAATATCATCACTGATATCAGGTTATTTTTCTTATGATTCAATTAGATATATAGAAAATATTCCAAATACTTGCAAAGATGATCTGAAAGTTCCAGATGTTAGACTTCTAAGACCTAAAACATTAGTTATTCATGATAATTTAAAAAAAAAGATTTTTTATATTATTAATATTTTTAAAGACGAAAAAATAAGTAATTACTCAAAAAAATATTTAGAGATTAAATCAGAACTATCAAATCTGTTAGATCAATCATCTAAAAAAGTTATTTTCAAATCTAAATCTAATAAAATTAAAAATATTAATGTTAAATCAAATACCTCAAAAAATAAATTTCTTAATATTGTTAATAAAGCTAAGAAATATATCAAACTTGGTGATATTTTTCAGGTCGTTCTAAGCCAAAGATTTGAAGCAAAATTGACTAAAAAACCATTAGAAATTTATAAAAAACTTAGAGTAACTAACCCCTCTCCTTTTATGTATTTTTTTAATTTTAAAGATTTTCAAATTATAGGCGCCAGTCCTGAAATTTTAGTAAGACTTAGAGATGATAAAATTACTGTAAGACCTATAGCTGGAACTAGACCTAGAGGTAAAACCTCTTCTCAAGACAAATTTTATGAAAAAGATTTGCTCAAAGATAAGAAAGAACTTTCTGAGCACTTGATGTTACTTGATTTAGGAAGAAATGATGCTGGTAAAGTATCAAAAATAAATACCGTAAAAGTAACTGAAAGCTTCGTCATTGAAAAATATTCACATGTAATGCATATAGTTTCTAATGTTGTTGGTAAATACAATAAAAAATTTTCTAAATTCAAATCTCTGTTAGCAGGTTTTCCTGCTGGAACAGTATCTGGTGCACCAAAAATTAGGGCAATGGAAATTATAGATGAATTGGAAAATTCAAAAAGAAAAGTTTATGCTGGTGGTATTGGATATTTCTCTGCTAACGGTGAATTTGATACTTGTATAGCTCTGAGAACTGCTGTGGCAAAAAATAATAAATTTTATGTCCAAGCTGGAGCAGGTATAGTAGCAGATAGTGTTCCAAAAAAAGAATATGAGGAAACAGTTAATAAAGCCAAAGCTTTAATAAATGCATTAAGATAATGAAAATTATACTAATAGATAATTATGATAGTTTTACTTTTAATCTATTTCATTATTTATCTTCATTGAAAGTAAATGTTGATGTTATTAGAAATGACAAGATTTCTTCAAAAGATATCGTAAAAAATAGATATAATAAGATTGTAATTTCACCTGGACCGGGCAATCCCAATCAATCTGGTAATTGTCTAAAAATAGTTAAAGCTCTATATAAGAATATACCTATTTTAGGTGTTTGTTTGGGCCATCAAATAATTGGTCAAGTCTTTGGTTCTAATATAGTACAAGCTAAAAAATTAATGCATGGTAAAACAAGCACAATCATATCAAAAAGAATAGGAATATTAAAAAATTTACCAAAAAACTTTCAAGCAACTAGATATCATAGCCTAATAATTGATAAAAAGTCTCTTTCAAAAGAACTTGAAATTACAGCTGAAACGAAAGGTGGAATAAT
>CACGKH010000042.1 GCA_902573585.1 uncultured Pelagibacteraceae bacterium | reverse complement strand
CAACATTTAATATTTTATCACAATACTCTAAAGTTTCCGTTCTATGACTTACTAATATTATTGTCAAATATTTCTTGAGCTCAGTAAGCTCATCAATGATTAATTTTTCTGTTTCTAAATCAAGACCACTGGTAGTTTCATCCAACATTAATAATTTGGGTTTTTTGTATAAACTTCTCGCTAATGCAATTCTTTGAGATTGTCCATAAGACAAATTTTTTCCACCCTCTCCAACTCTTTGTTCAATACCATTATCTAGTTTGTTTATAAACTCTTCAGCTTTTGATAATTTAATAGCATTTTTTAACTGTTCGTAATTTATCTCACTTTCCTCAAGACCTAAACAAATATTACTTTTTATAGTGTCGTCTATAAAAAAAGTTTTTTGAGGTACATATGAAATTAAATTTTGCCAATTTTCGACATTATTAATAATCCTTTTATCGTCAACTCTAATCTCACCTTTATTGGGCTCTAGAAAACCTGATATTAAATTTAATATTGTTGTTTTACCGGATCCACTTTTACCTTTAATACCAAAAATAGTATTTTTTTTGATACTAAATGATAAATCCTTAATTATATTTTTATCATTATATTGAAAAGAAACGTTATTAAAAAAAATTTCTTTTTCAAACTCAAATATTATATTTTTATTTTTAATGATATTATCAAATTTTTTTTTCTCAAAAAAAATTGTGTCAACAGTAAATTTTGTTGCCTGAATTCTTGTATAAAAACTCAAGATTCTCGAGACCGATGGTATAATTCTTGCCATACCAGCGCCTATTAAAGCCAAAGTTGGAATAATTTCATTAATGTCATAATCATTTACTAATAAAAAAATGATTGATGAAAGTAAAAAGGTAACACCAAAAAATTCCATTAAATACTTCGGAAAAATTACTCTTATTTCTAATCCAGTTAATAAACTAGCAATTTTATAATTGTGGGTATCAAAAATTCTTTTAAAAAATGATTGCTTCTTAAATAAATTTATATCTTTAAGCCCTTCAATTGTTTCTTTTGTAATCTTTAATCTTTCAGCAATTCTATTGTTAATACTTTTACCATATTGAACAATTCCTTTCTTGTTAATAAAGATGAACAAAAATACAAATAAGATTGAAAAAGATAGCGTGACTAGACCTATAACTTTATTTACAGCAATAAATAACAAAAATGCTAATAAAATAAAAAAAATTTCGAAGGAAATTAAAATTAAATTTACTAATGCATTATTTGTATATTGATTTGGAAGTTCAATTATATTTCTTATGATATAGGCTGAGTTTTTTTCAGTGGAAAAACTTAGTGGCTGTCTTAAATAGCCATTGTACATCATGTCACCTATATTAGCTGCTAAATTATTCGAAAATTTTGTTTTTAAATAATTTCCAAAAATTTGAATTAATATTTTGATTAAATAAAATAATCCAATTATAGCAACTATATAAAAAATCAAACTTTTTGAATCAAGTTCTGACAGGAAATATAATTCATCATATTTGCTTATTAGATCTTTAAACTTGATTGGATCAATCACTACACTGACTAGAGGATAAACCAAACTGAGACCAATTATTTCAAGCAGCATAAGCACCATAGATATAAATGATATAACAATAAGAATCTTTTTTTGCTTATTATTAAGAATTGAAAATATTTTTTTAATATAAGCCATAGGATATTTTAGTTAATCTTTTTAAGTAAATTATATAAATCTAGACTACTTTTACCATAGTTTGATAAATTGACTAATTTTTCATGGTAAGAATTGTGCTGATTTTTATTTAATTTTTTTTGTAACTTAATCTTTTTAATTTCTTTGAGTAATTTTTCATAATTGTCTATATTTTTTAAAATTTTGTTAAACTTAAAAACTGTTGACCAGTTTTTATTTTTCTTTTCATAAGTTAAGTGCAAAAATTCTTTTGCTTTAGGCGATAGCATAATCTCTTTTTTTACATCATAATATTCTATAGTTGGAACTTTTGATATTATGGAATCGAAGCAAGCTGAAGTTAGAATGGATATACATAAATCTGCCTCTACAGAAAGTGTCATCATGTGATCTTTAGTAATAATGTAGTTTTTTTTATCAAGAACATTAATATCTTTCTTTAATTGATTTTCATCTATTTCTTGAGGGTGAATTTTGAAAATTAATTTAATATCTTTTAAATCTTTTGCTAATGAACATATATCATCTAAAATTTTGTAATAAGATTTTTTGTGAAAATAATCACTATTAAAATTGCGCAAAGCAACTAAAATATTAAAATATTTACTCTTTGGCTTTTTTTGTATAAATTTTTTTTTCCACCAATCCTCATATCTTAGTTGATTAGAATAAATTATTTTTGAACTTATTTTTTCATGATTTTCACCTGAAAAAAAATGTTCCATATTATTTTTAGAGCAAAAAAGAAAAATATCTCCATAAGTATTAAAAATTTTTCTTTTATTTTTAAAAAATGGGTTTTCTTTTTTATTTGCAAAAAACATTGTTGACTCAGGAAACCTTATTATTTTTGTATTTTTATCTTTTTCTTTCAAAATATTTGGTAAATAAGTCGGATTACTATGTTCTATAAAAACTAAGTTTACATTATTTAA
>CACGKH010000041.1 GCA_902573585.1 uncultured Pelagibacteraceae bacterium | reverse complement strand
AGATGGAGTTTATGTCCTCTTTGTAATGTGCAAAAGGTTTGCAAGGCTCAAAATTGCATTTTTTAAACAATTTTCTGGCTGGTTCAAAAAATTTTCCAGCCCCGGTTTCAATACTCAGTCTTGTTATATCTAGTTTCTTTGCTTCATCAATAAGATGCTTTATTACTTTAATACCGTTACCTTTATTTCTGAAATTATCGTGAACTCTTATAGACTTAAACTCACCATGACTTTTATCTAAAAATTTTAAAGCCCCACAACCTAATAATTTTTCAGTTTCCCACAAACTCCAAAACTTTATTGATGGAACTTTTAAACCTGGAATATCCAAAACATGAGCACTTCCTTGAGGGGAAGCTGATCTTAACTCAATAAAATGTTTTATAAGAAGTTCATGAACTTCTGGATGATCAAAATTTCCCTCAATAGATTTTATCATTTAAATTAGAGTTGTTATATGGCCCATTTTTCTTTTTTCTTTAATTTCTTTTTTTAAATAATCAAAGAAAAATTCATTATCATTTAGTTTCAAATTTTGTCTATAAGGTTCAATTTGATTACCAATTAAATTTACCATTTTAGCATTAGATAATTTACTTAATGGAATTTTTTCTAAAGAACAGACAGCTCTAATATGATTTTCAAACTGACTAACATTATATGCGTTAATAGTTAAATGACCAGAATTATGAACTCTTGGTGCTATTTCATTCACATATAAATTTTCATTTCTATCAATAAAAAACTCTACACACAAAGTACCAATATATTTTAATTCTTCAGCGATAGTTGATGCCCATTCTTTTGATTGATTTAATATTTTTTCACTAATCTCAGCAGGAATTTTTGAATGTTTGAGTATTTGATCCTGATGAATATTCTCTATTGGGTCATATATTTCAAAGTTATTATTTCCAAACCTAGTAATGATTACTGAAATTTCTTTTTTTAACTTTACTAATTTTTCAAGAATATAACTTTTTGAAAAATCTATATTCAGCAATTTAAGGTCATCAATTTTTTTAATAGGATATTGACCCTTACCATCATAACCCATTGTTGTCGTTTTTAAAATTCCTGGTAGGAAATCCTCCAAAGTTTCAATATCAGATTTTTTTTCAATACTTACATATCTAGTTGTTCTAATATTTTGTTTATTGATAAAATCTTTCTCAGCCAATCTATGTTGAATTAATCTATTCACTGATGGTTTTGGTAAGACTGTTTTTAACTTATTCATTTCATTAAGAGTTTCAAAAGGAATATTTTCAAATTCATATGTTATTACATCAACTTTACTAATGAATTCATTAATTTTTTCCTTATCTTCATATTTACCAAAAATAAAATCATTACAAAAATTTTGTGCAGGAGCATCAGGGTCATCAGAGTAAACTATTGTTTTAATATTAAGTTTTTTAGCAGCGGTTGAAAGCATACTTCCAAGCTGTCCTCCTCCAATGATACCCAGATTTATCTCTGACATTTTAATTGGGTTTTTTTTTAATAGATTTTGTTTGTGAAAGACGCCAATTATTTAATTTTCTTTTAACAGCAGGATTATTATTAGCAATTATTGAAGCAGCAAGTAATCCGGCATTTATTGCCCCATCTTCACCAATCGCTAAAGTTCCAACAGGAATACCCTTAGGCATTTGTGCAATTGATAGCAAACTATCTAATCCTTTAAGTTTTTTGCTTTCTATAGGAACACCTAATACAGGTATCGGTGTTAATGCTGAAATCATTCCTGGTAAATGTGCTGAACCTCCAGCCCCTGCTATTATAGCGCCAATATTGTTTCGCTCAGCAGAAATAGCAAAATCATACATTCTTTTAGGAGTTCTATGTGCTGATATTATTTTTATTTCAAATTTAATACCCATTTTTTTTAGGATTTTTCCTGATAATTGCATGGTTTTATAGTCAGATTGACTACCCATAACTATCGCTACTTTAAGATTTTTATTCTTTTTCATGATTTTTTTTGTCCAAACCTTATTTCAAAATTAGATAAAAATTTCAATAAAATAAATAGTAATTAAAAATCATATTGGTATGGTTTGTGATTATTTATCAAAATGAAATTTAAAATAGACAACCTTCAGTACTGTAATTGGTCTAGAGAGATTTTTGAAATTAACAGAAAAGCAGGTCTAGACGCCGTTCATGTAACAATAGTTTATCACGAAGATTTTGATGAATTACTTAATGAGATTAAAAAATGGGAGAAATTATTTAAAGACAATAATGATATTATTTTTTTAGGCAAAAATTTTAAAGATATTGAAAAAGCAAACACTGAGAATAAAACAGCTATTTTTTTTGGTTTTCAAAACTGTTCTCCTATAGAGGATGATATTAATTTAGTTGAAAAAGTTCATGATCTTGGTTGTAGGTTTATGCAGCTTACGTACAACAATCAATCTTTATTAGCTACAGGTTGTTATGAAAAGATCGATAGCGGTGTAACTAATTTTGGCAGAGAAGTTATTAAGGAAATGAACAGAGTAGGTGTTGTTGTTGACATGTCTCATTCAGCTGAAAAAAGTACTTTAGATGCCATAGAGATAAGCGAAAAACCAATTGCAATTACACATGCTAACCCATCTTTTTGGCACGCAGCAAAGAGAAATAAGTCTTCTGAATTATTAAAAACTTTAAGTGATAGTGGTGGCATTTTGGGATTAT
>CACGKH010000040.1 GCA_902573585.1 uncultured Pelagibacteraceae bacterium | reverse complement strand
AGTCTTCAAAAACATCATCACAGAGCAGAGCATTGGGTAGTTACTCAAGGTAAACCTAAAATTACTTTAAATAAGAAATATTTTACTATGAAACCAGATGAAACTATTTTTATTCCACTAGGTTCAGTTCATCGAATAGAAAATCCATATAAAAAACCAGTAAAGATAATTGAGGCTCAAGTAGGATCGATTTTAAAAGAAACAGATATTGTAAGATTTCAGGATGTATACGGAAGAGTAAAGTAGTTTATGGAACTTCTAACATTTGTTTTGTTAATCATAATAGCTATCTTGTTATTTTTTCTTTTGAAAAAGGAAAGAGTTTTAGGCATTAACACAGAAGTTAAAATTGAAGATAATAAAATAGATGAAAATGAAAGTAAGAAATATAGAGAAACTATTTATAATCTTTTAAACTATATACCTGAAGGTATTATAATTTTAAATAAATCTAAGGAAATAATATTTAGCAACAGTTCAGCTAGTAAAAGATTTCAAACAAAGTTGAATGAAAATATAAGTGGATTTTTAAGAAATCCCGACTTGTTAATCTCGATTGAGAAAGCTTTTAATGGACAAAATTCTAATGATCTTGAAATAGAGCTACGAAACCCTTCTGTTCTTAGAATGAATGTAACAATTTACCAAGATAATCATAATTTATTTTTTGATGAGCCATCTTGCTTGCTTTTTATGAGAGATTTAACTGAATTTCATAAATTTCAACAACTAAAATCAGACTTTGTTGCAAATGTTTCCCACGAATTAAGAACTCCACTCCAATCTATTAAAATGGGACTTGAAACATTTGAAAATAATGCTGATTTAAAAAAGAACTCTGAAGTTACTAATTTATTACCAGTAATGACCTCCCAATCAGAAAGGATGGAAAATTTAATCAGAGACTTATTATCTCTTTCAAAGATTGAGTTGCAAGAACATATAAGACCAACTCATGAAATAGATTTAATAGAAGTACTTAACTATGTAATGAAGACTTATGAAAATATTGTTAAAAAAAACAATATAAATTTAAATTTACAAAAAACCGAGAATTTTAAAATCATTGGTGATCGAGATAAATTAATAGAAATTTTTACGAACCTCATTGATAATTCAATTAAATACAGTGAAAAAGGTAAAGAAATTAAAATTGCTACGAAAAAAGAAGGTGATTTAAATATTGTCTCTATATCTGATCAAGGGGTAGGAATTCCTAAAGAATTTATACATAGAATCACTGAAAGATTTTTTACAGTTGATCCTAGCAAAAGTCGTAGTGTTGGTGGAACAGGCTTAGGTCTTGCTATTGTTAAACATTTAGTTTCTCAGCATAGAGGTGAAATGATTATCAATAGTGAAGAAAATCAAGGAACTACTATAGATCTGAAATTCAATTCAATTTAATTCAACTAAAAAGTTACTCTTTGTAACAAAACTTTAACTTTCCTTTAATAAAATATTTAAGATTCAGATTTATTTATTAGAGCATAACGAATCTAAACAAAGGAGAAATATGAATAGATTAGTAAATATTTTATTAGGGTTTCTTTTAGTTCTTAGTTTTACAACAACTAGTTACTCAAGAGATCAAATAAAAATTGTAGGATCATCTACAGTATACCCGTACGCGACTGTGGTTGCTGAAAAATTCGGTAAAAGTGGTAAATTTAAAACACCTGTAATTGAAAGTACTGGAACTGGTGGTGGAATGAAATTGTTCTGCGCTGGTGTTGGTGCTAATCATCCAGATGTAACAAATGCTTCTAGAGCAATTAAACCTAAAGAAAAAGCTTTATGTGAGAAAAATGGAGTTGCAGAAATTATTGAAATAGTAGTAGGTAATGATGGTATTTCATTTGCACACTCGGTGAATGCTCCAGATGCAGATTTTACAAAAGAACAATTATGGAGAGCTTTAGCATCTAAAGTAGATGTTGATGGTAAACTTGTTGAAAATCCTTACAAAAAATGGAGTGATATTGATGCAAGTCTTCCAAATAAAAAAATCGAAATCTTAATAGCTCCTCCTACATCTGGAACTAGAGATGCATGGAATTCTTTAGTTATGGGTAAAGGATGCTCAAAAACAGCAAAATCTCTTTATGATGCTGCTGGAAAAAAAGCTAAAAAGGAATGTGCTAAAATGAGAGAAGATGGTTATGCAGTTGAAGCTGGTGAAAATGATACTTTAATTGTACAAAAACTTTCATCTAATCCAGACGCTTTCGGTTTTTTTGGTTACAGTTACTTAGTAGCCAACAAAGATAAGATCAAAGCATCAGCGATTAATGGTGTTCAACCGTCATTAGAAGGTATTCAGGATTACTCTTATCCGATTGCTAGACCTTTGTTCTTTTATGTTAAAAAGGCACATATCGGTGTAATTCCAGGTATTAAAGAATATCTAAAAGAGTTTACTTCTAAAAAAGCTATGGGTGGTAGAGGTTATTTAGCTGAAATAGGATTAGTTCCTTTAGCTTCAGATAAATACAAAGTTACTAGAACAGCTGCACTAGATTTAAACACAATTAAGATAAAATAATTTTCATTTATCCCCAAAAAAAGGCCAGTAATTACTGGCCTTTTTTTTTAATTCAATCTTAGATTTAATTTGTAATATTTCTGTAACATTAAGAATATATCACTCAGGGCGAATGAACATCGTTCTAATATTTTTAATTAGTATATTTTCTATTTCTTTATTTTTTTATGGAAAATCAAAAACAAAAACCATTTCTATAAAAGATAATATTAAATTAAATGCCTTACCAAAATTTTATGGGTATTATCTTGTTTTATGGTGTTCAATACCAGCATTAGTATTTCTATTAGTTTGGTCGTTATTTGAACCTACAATAATTAAATCAATAATTATAGAAACAGCTGCTAATCAAGGTGCAGTTTTTAATGACAAAAATGAAGCAAACTTAATTTATGAAAAGATTAAAGCTATTCATTTAGGAACTTATTTTGGTGACATTGATAGTATTTTAAAAGAAAGTGCTCTCGCATATGCAAAATTTATAAATCTTTTTACTAATTCTAAAGTAGTATTGATTTTTGGAATAATAATTGCTTCAGTAGTTTATTCATTAAAAAAAATAAGAAATAATAATAAAGCAAGAGATGATGTTGAGGTTATTTTAAAA
>CACGKH010000039.1 GCA_902573585.1 uncultured Pelagibacteraceae bacterium | reverse complement strand
AATTAAAAAAAATTATAATTTTCCAATTACTTTAACTGCAAGTATGACTAAACCTTTGACCGATGAACAGTTTGAATTATTAGGAAAGCCAAAAGAATGGGGTGTTTTACCAGTTAGGCCAATGGGTGCAACAATTAGAATGACAAAAGACAAAAGAATATTAATAAGAAATACTGCTGAATATCGAAACCCTTTCAAAATATCTAAAGAAGAATTAAATAAAAGATCAATCAAACAAAAAATAGGAATAATGAAAAGATTTCCACAGTTACCAGATAACATTATAGAATCATCTTGGTCAGGAATAGTTTCAAGAACAAGAAATAGTTCTCAAATTTTTGAAAAAATTGATGACAATTTATTTGTAGCAGGCTGTTACAATGGTGCTGGTATAGGAGTTGGAACTTTATTTGGTGAACAGATAGCAATCAAAGCAAGTAATGAAAAAAGCAAAGAAATGGAAATTATTGAAGATAGAATCAAACCTACATGGTTGCCACCTAAACCTTTTTTAGATTTTGGTATTAAGACAAGACTTTTTTATGAAAGAATAAAAGCTAGGTCAGAATTATAAATTATCTTAATTATTTTATGAAAAAAATATCAGTTTTTATTTTTATTTTTTTAATAACATTTGAGCTTTTCTCTTTAACCTTTACAAAATTAGGATTATTTATATTTAATGAAACACCCAAATATTCTTTTGAGAAAAAATTTTTACATGATTGGATTAAATATGATGAGGATGGGATTGTTTGGCATAAAAAAAATTACAAGACAAGACATATTTCTAGATGTTTTGATGTTGAGTATGAAACAAATAATATTGGAGCAAGAGACTATAACGATTATTTTAAAAATGATCAAAATAAATCGATAATGTTAATTGGTGATAGTTTTGCTGAAGGGCCTGGAGTTGAAATTGACAAAATTTTTGCAAAATTAATTGAAAAAAAAACTGGTAAAAAAGTTTTAAATTTTGGTAATTCTGGTACAGAACCAAAATCACAATTAATCAGATATAAAAAATTTGGATCAAATTTTAACTTTGATGAATTAATATATTTTTTTTTACCACAAAATGATTTTTCAAATCCAATTCAAAATTCTCAAAACAAAAATACTGAAAAAGCAAAAAATTCTCAAATAAGATTATTTTCACAAATAAATTTGGGTCAAATTAAGTATCAGATTGTAAATATTTTATCCCGTTTTACCTATTCTTATAATTTCTTTAGATCTGCCGCATATAGTATGGATATTAATTTTAATTACGGTTATGAAAATTTATCATATTTTTATAAAGATATCGAAAGCATTAATTATACATATAATTTTTTAGAAGAAATCATTAAGTTTAGAAGTGTAAAATCTTATATTGTCATCATCCCAACAATTTATGATATTAATAGATTTCAGAAGACACAAATAAATTACAAAGATTTATATTGGTACAAAAAAATTTTAAAAATCGCTGAAAATAACAATGCAATTTTAATTGATTTAATGGACTTTATTGATTTTAAAAAAAAGGCTTTTTATTTTCATTCTTGCGACGGTCATTGGAGTGAGTTTGGTAATTTTTTCGCATTTGAAACTTTTTTGAGTAGTATAAATTATTAATAAAATTTTAATTTTATTTTAAAAAATATTTGATATTATTGGATTAACTATAAAAATTGTTTAAATGAAAATATTATTATGTTCTGTACCAGATGGAGCTGACAAACCTTCAAAACCTCTAATTCCTCGAGGTCAAACTTCTACGTTCCCTATTTTTCCATTAGGTATTCAAAGAGTTTTAGCATCAGTCCAAGAGCACGGTTATGATGGTGAAATTTATGATATAAACAATTTAAGACATTCAGATGATGAAATTATAAAAAATATTAGCAAGGTACAGCCACATGTTATTGGTTTAAGTGGACCACTTTCTCATTGTTATCCTCATCTCAAGCGTATTTCAAAATTGTTAAGAAAATTTTTTCCAAAAACATGGATTATTGTTGGTGGAAATGTAGCTGGGTCAGCTCATGTGATCTTAAATAAAACCTCTACAGATATAACTGTAGTAGGAGATGGGGAAATACCTTTTTTAAAATTATTAAAATTTTTTGAAAATAATCAAGAAAGAGATATGTCTAAATCAGATGAGCTTTACTCTATTCCAGGATTAGCATTTTTAGACGAGAAAAATAAATTAAAATTTACTGGATTTGCAGAACAATTACCTGCCCATAAAATGGGATATCCTAATTATGATACGTGGGAGGATGGTTTAGAAAAATTTGGGGGGGATAAAAATTTAGTTTTTGAAGTTTTTGATAAAGTTAATTCTATTGGTGATTTAATTGGTCTTTCCGAAGAAAGATCTCATAGAACTAAAGAATATATTGATCTATTTAAAAAATATAAAGGTAAAAGAGCAGGCCGGATACAAACTTCAAAAGGATGTGTTGCAAAATGCACTTTTTGTCAAAGAGCAACACATGGATATAGATCTTTTAAAGCAGAAACTTTAGAGGAAAGAGTAATTGAATTAAAAAATAAATATGATGTAGCGGTTCTTAGTGTTGATGACGAAAATTTTGGAAGTGATAAATTAAAAAGTTATGAATGTGCAAAAGTTTTTAAAAAACATGGAATTTTTTGGTTTGCTGAGGGAGCTAGAGCTTCAAGTGTTACTTATGAGAGTTTAAAATTTTATAAAGATCATAATATGATGGCAGTCCGATTTGGAATAGAAACAGGTAGTGAGAAAATTTTAGAGGTAATGGAAAAAAAAACTACTAAAAAGAAAGTTTATGATGCAATAGCAAATTGTAAAAGACTAAATATAAATACTGCAGTAGAAGTAATGTTAATAGGTATGCCAGGAGAAACAAGAGAAACTGTTATCGAAACCGCTGAGTACGCAGCTTCATTAAGATTTTTGGTAGGAAATGATTGGAATACAAGCTATCCAGGATGGGTGGCTGCTATTCCAGGGACACCATTATATGAATATTGTCAACAAGTTGGAATTATAGGAACATCAATAGATGAAGAGGAAGAGTATTTAGTAAATCTAGCCGATGAAATGGAAGGAATGGGTATACTTAATTATCTAAATAAAACAGAAGCTGATAGAAGAGAGTTATTTTTTTGGACATATGTATATAGATACATTGGAAAAAAAGCATATGTAGAGGAAATTATTAAAAACAACACATCTATTTTAAGGATAATGAAAGATATTTATAATCAATGCTTTAAAGAGTCATTTAATACTTATATTCTTGATATTAATCAAAGAATACATAAA
>CACGKH010000038.1 GCA_902573585.1 uncultured Pelagibacteraceae bacterium | reverse complement strand
AAAATAAACTTAATTTATAAACTAAACTTATGCCAACTATTAATCAGTTGTTGAAAAAAAAAAGAGTTAAACAAATTAACAGGAACAAGGTTCCTGCTCTTCAAAAACAACCTCTTAAAAGGGGTGTTTGTGTTAAAGTTTATACAACTACTCCCAAAAAACCTAACTCTGCATTAAGAAAAGTTGCAAGGGTGAGACTATCTAATGGTTTTGAGGTAACTGCATACATACCTGGTGAAGGACATAATTTACAAGAACACTCTGTAGTTTTAATTCGTGGTGGTAGGGTTAAAGATTTACCTGGTGTTAGATATCATATTCTAAGAGGAAATTTAGACACTCAAGGAGTTGCAAATCGAAAAAAAAGAAGATCATTGTACGGAACAAAAAAAGGTAAATAAAAGATGTCTAGAAAAAAAACACAACCTAAAAAAAAATTGTACCTGATCCAAAATATAATTCAACAATTATTCCAAAATTAATAAATAATATAATGTATGATGGTAAAAGAGGTGTTGCTGCAAAGATAGTTTATGATGCTATTGATAAAATTAAAAGTAAATCAAAAGATGAACCAATAAATATTTTCAATGAGGCAATCAACAATATTAAGCCAACAGTAGAGGTAAGATCAAGAAGAGTAGGTGGTGCAACTTATCAAGTACCAGTTGAAGTCAAAAGTAAAAGAGCACAAGCATTAGCAATTAGATGGCTAGTTGATTCTGCAAGAAAAAGAAAAGACAAACACATGTCAGATAAAATTTTTAACGAACTTTTTGATGCTTATGAAAAAAAAGGTGCTGCTGTTAAAAAAAGAGAGGATGTGCATAAAATGGCTGAGTCAAATAAAGCCTTCGCACACTTTAGATGGTAAAAATTTATGCCTAGAACTCATACTTTAGATAAATATAGAAATATTGGGATCATGGCACATATAGATGCAGGTAAAACAACTACAACAGAAAGAGTTTTGTACTACACAGGGAAAAGTCATAAGATTGGTGAAGTTCATGATGGTGCTGCAACAATGGATTGGATGGAGCAAGAACAAGAAAGAGGTATTACAATTACTTCTGCTGCAACAACTTGTTTTTGGCAAGATCATAGAATTAATATAATTGATACACCAGGACATGTAGATTTTACTATTGAAGTTGAAAGATCACTTAAAGTATTAGATGGAGCAGTTGCAGTATTTGATGGTGTTGCAGGTGTTGAACCCCAATCAGAAACAGTTTGGAGACAAGCAGACAAGTATAAAGTTCCTAGAATTTGTTTTGTAAATAAATTAGACAGAACTGGTGCTGATTTCTTTAGATGTGTTGATATGATTAGAGATAGACTTGGTGCTAAACCACTACCAATACAGGTTCCAATTGGAATTGAGTCTTCATTATCTGGCGTGGTAGATTTAGTAAAAATGAAAGCACAAGTTTGGAAAAATGAAGCGTTAGGTGCTGAGTGGGAGTATAAAGAAATTCCAGACGATTTAAAAGAAATTTCACAAAAATATAGAACTGAATTAGTCGAAATGGCCGTAGAACAAGATGAAAAATTGATGGAGTCTTATTTAAATGGAGATGAAATTAAAGAGGAAGATCTTATAAAATGTATTAGAAAAGGTACATTGAACTTTAGTTTTGTTCCTATTTTGACAGGATCTGCATTTAAAAATAAAGGCGTCCAACCTCTTCTTGATGCAGTTATAAACTATCTTCCAAGTCCTATAGATATTGGTTCTATTAAAGGAACAAAGCCTGGCTCTGAGGATGAGATAGAAATGAAATTTGAAGATAGTGCTGGTTTTTCTGCCTTAGCTTTCAAAGTAGCTAATGATCCATTTGTTGGTTCTTTAACGTTTATTAGAGTTTATTCTGGTACTATTAAAACAGGTACAGGAATATACAATTCATCAAAGGAAAAAGAAGAGAGAGTGGGAAGAATGCTTTTAATGCATGCCAATTCAAGAGAAGATATAAAAGAGGCTAATGCTGGTGATATCGTAGCATTAGCAGGATTAAAATATACAATAACTGGACACACTCTTTGTGATGAAGAAAAACCAGTTTTATTAGAACCAATGGAATTTCCGGATCCAGTAATTGAAATCGCTGTTGAACCAAAGACAAAAGCTGACCAAGAAAAAATGGGTGAAGCATTAGGTCGACTTGCTAAAGAAGATCCTTCATTTAGAGTAACTTCAGACGAAGAGTCAGGCCAAACAATTATTAAAGGCATGGGTGAGCTACATTTAGATATTATTGTAGATCGAATGAAAAGAGAATTTAAAGTAGAGGCTAACGTAGGTGCTCCTCAAGTTGCTTACAGAGAAACATTAGAAAATGCTTCCGAAGTAGAATATACACATAAAAAACAAAGTGGTGGAGCAGGTCAATTTGCGAAAGTAAAATTATTAGTTGAACCTCAAGAGCCTGGTGCAGGCAGATCTGTTGAAAGCAAGATCAAAGGTGGAGCTATTCCTAAAGAGTTCATTCCTGGTGTTGAAAAAGGAATAGAAACAGTATCTGATGGAGGAATTTTAGCAGGATTTCCAATGATCGATTATAAAGTAACAATTTTAGATGGATTGCACCACGACGTAGATTCAAGTGTGTTAGCTTTTGAACTTGCTAGTAGAGCTTGTTTTAAAGAAGCATGTACAAAAGGTACATTAAAACTTCTAGAACCAGTAATGAGAGTTGAAGTAGTAACCCCAGAAGATTACATGGGTGATGTTATAGGAGATTTAAATAGTAGAAGAGGTCAAATTAGTACACAGGAGCAAAGAGGAAACGCAACCGTTATCACAGCTATGGTTCCACTTGCAAATATGTTTGGATATATCAATAATTTAAGATCTATGTCTCAAGGTAGAGCACAATATTCTATGTTCTTTGATCATTATTCAAAAGTTCCTCAAAATGTTCAAGACGAAGTAACCAAAAAGATTGCAGGCTAAAATGGAAAAACAAAATATAAGAATTAAACTACGAGCTTATGACAACAAAATTCTTGATGCCTCTACTGAAGAAATAGTAAATACTGTTAAAAGAACTGGGGCCACAATCAAAGGTCCAATACCTCTACCAACGAGAATTGAAAGATATACAGTTTTGAGATCACCTCATATTGATAAAAAAAGTAGAGAACAATTTGAATCTAGAACTCATAAAAGACTTATAGACATTATAGAACCAACGCCACAAACAGTAGAAGCTTTAATGAAATTAGATTTAGCTTCAGGTGTAGATGTGGAGATTAAAATATAATTATGAGTGAAATAGCTTTAATTGGAAAAAAAGTAGGTATGACTAGAGAGTTTTATAAATCTGGTCAGTTAGTGCCAGTTACTGTGTTAAAGATGGAAAAAGCAAGAGTTATTCAAGTTATAGATACTGAAAAAAGAGGTTATAAAGCTGTTCAACTCGGATATGGAAAAATTAAAAATTCTAAGCTGA
>CACGKH010000037.1 GCA_902573585.1 uncultured Pelagibacteraceae bacterium | reverse complement strand
TTAAAGATTCAAGAGCGCCATTACCAAATCCAAAATTAGGTTATATTTCAGCTTCATGTTGGAGTGTTGAGTTCGATAATCCATTTTCTTTAGCAATATTAAAAGATGGAAAAAATATGATTGGTGAAAAGTTATTTGTGATGTCTCCACTTAAAAACAAAGTAATTCCAGTTGAGATAGTTTCTTCACATTATGTTGATCCAAAAGGCGAAAGAGTGAGATCATGAGTTTAATATCAGCTTTAGCAAACGTTCATAAATCTGGTCAATTTGGTGATCATGAAGGAAAAGATGAAAACAATCTTTTAAAAATTTCAGAGGTTAAAAATTTATTATTAGTTCAAATAGTCCAGTATAAAAATTCTACAACTTCAATTGAAAGACTTGCTATAGACGATTTAAAATTAAAGGATGAGCCTTTAAGTGTAATAAGCAATAATGACACGAGAATTTTATGGAATGGACCAAAAAATTGGCTTTTGGTTTCACCAAAAAAAAATTTACTTAAAGATATTACAGAAATTTTTAAAGAAACAGATTTTGCTGTGACTGACTTGTCTCATTCTAAAGCAATCATTGAAATAGAAGGACAAGATATAAAAGAAGTTTTAAAAAAAGGGTGTCCTTTTAATTTTAATAAATTGAAAAAAAATAATTCTATAAATTCTACATTTAATGGAATAGCTTTCACTGTTGATATGCTTAATGACAATCCTGATAAAGCAAGGTTATTTGCTCTAAGAAGTTTTGGTGAATCTTTATATCATTCAATAACAGATGCTTCATTAGAGTTTGGTTATAAATCAATTAAAGTATCTTAATCTCTTGTAGCAATATAAACGCCAATAGTAGTTACCAAAAAACCCACTAAATCTAAATTAGTTAAACTTTCATTTAAAAAAAGCCAAGCCATAAACGCTGAAGTGGCTGGTATTAAAAAAAATATTGAAACAGTTTTACTTGCTGAATTTTTTTTTATCAAATACATTAATATTGTAAAAGCACCAAATGACACTAAAAATATTTGATGACTCATTGCAATAACAAAAGTTTTAGTGAAATCAATATAGGGTTTTGTAAAAAACACTATTATCAGTATATGAAATAAACATCCACCTACGGCTTGATAAAAATTACTGACTGGTAAAGGCAAATTATCGCTCAATTTCTTTTGCCAAATTGTCGACGTCGTGATTGAAATTAAAGCTAATATCGTTGCAATTAATCCTAGTAAAGGTATTTCAGTGCCTACATCGAAGCCTAATACTAATGCAGCGCCCACAAATCCAAGTAAAACTCCAATCCACTGTTTAATAGTTACTTTTTCATTTAATATCGGTCCACTTAGTGCATTAGTTAAAATAGGTTGAAGCGTTACTATTAATGCAGCTATTCCTGTTGGCATACCTATTGAGATTGAATAAAATACACCACCTAAGTATAATCCATGAAAAAGAACTCCACTAAATACAGATTCAAATAACTTTTTTTTATGAATGATTATTGTTTGTTTAGAATATAAAGAAAATAAATAAAAACCTAACGCAACAAAAAAAAATCTAAAGGCTAATGCTGAAAATGGTTCACTGTTATCAATTATTGGCTTAGTAGTAATAAAAGCTGAAGACCAAAGCACTATAAATATAAATGGAAATATTCTGGTCATTTCAGGTTTTATAGAACATTTGTTCTTACTTTAATTAGTTAAATTTAGTTTAATTTGCACATGAAAATAGCTGTTTTTAATTCTACCTTGAGTTGTATTTATAAATGTATAAGATTCGTAATTACTATGATTAATAAAAAATTAGTGTTCGGATTATTTATAGTTTGCTTTTTAGGAGCCTGTGCATCTCCAACAGCGATGTTAGGTCCGGCGTATACACTAAATTCTACAGGTAGCATTCTCCAAGCAGGATTTAATTATGGAACAAGTGAAATGATCACTGCTTACACAGGAAAAACACCAATTGAAAACTTGAAAGATATTAGTTTGGACACTCATAATAATTCAAAGAATATAAAAAAAAAAACCCTAGAAAGTGAAGATTTTTATAATTTAGTTAAGAGTAGAATAGAAAAAACAAACGGTATTCTTAAATTATCTAATCAATAATTTCTAAAAAAATTAATTCTTTTTGTTTAGTTTCTTTACACCATAATTCATAACTTTCACACATTCTCCATAAATGATCAAAAGCACGCTGCGATATCTCAAGAGGAAAGTGACTTTTAGCATAATACAGGTCAGGAAATTTTATTAATTGTTTTATCATCAAGTCTTTTTGAATTTGAAGTAACCTAATAGTTTCCTCAGGTACTTTCTTATTGGTTTTCTTGTCTATTAAATTATTATTTTCTAAGTTGAGAATTAATTTTTCATGAAATTTTCCACTACTAATTTCTTTATAAGTTTCAGAGCTAATAAAAGCTTCAATAGCGTTAATGTTAGAAAATTCAGGATTTTTTTTTTTTATTTCAGATACTTTTAAATATATTAATTCGGCTGCTAATAATACATATGGCTTTTCTTTAGATAGCATTATCAATTTTTATATTTTTTCATCGCTGCATTTGCTAAAATTAAATTTGGATCTAAGAATATTTTAGATGATTTAATTGTTTTAAATGATTTAAAAGCAAATATTGCTATTGGTAACTCTGTACATCCTAGAATAATTTTTTTACATTTCTTATTAATTAGATAGTCAATTGCGGGTTTAATAACTTTATTTGCTGCTTTAACTTTACCCATCTTAACAAATTTTATAGCTTTATTGACAGAATTTATTTGAGTTTTTGAATTAGGATAAATTATTTTAAAATTTTTATCAAAAAATCTATTATAAACTCCAGTTCTTATAGTGCCTTCTGTCGCTAGTAAGCCAATTGAAGAATTTTTTTTACACTTTTTTTTAGTATGATTAAAAACTTCTTTTGGCATATTAATTATTGGTAAATTTATTTTTTTTTGTAAATCATCATACCAATAATGTGCTGTATTACATGGGATTACAATGAACTTGCATTTACTTTTTTTAAGTAGTTTACATCCATTCAGTAAACTCTTTAAAACAAGTAAATATTTTTTCTTACTTTTTTTATTAGTAATTCTATTTGATAAATTTCTAGTTTGAACCCCAATGGATTCTGGTCTTCCAGGAATGTTGGACTTGTTGTAAAGTAGAAATAATGGATACTCTTGATCAATTTTGCCCCTGTATAAAATTGCAAGTTTATTACAAAAATCAAGTCCAGCCTGCGTCCCCATTCCTCCTAAAATACCAATCATAATTTAATTATTTTTTATTAATTTGATTATTGTGTCCTCTCATAAAAGTTAAAATTAAACAACCTTTTTTTGTGTATGAAGAGTGACTGCTATTTGGTTCGTAAGAAATAAAATCTCCTTCTTTAAAAGTTGTACCATCGGAGTCAATTAACTCTCCTTCTAGTATTAAAAATTCTTCATATCCAGTATGAATATGAGGTAATGTTTTTGTTTCTGGTTCTAATTTTGATATGTAAGTTCCAAAATTTGTTTCGTCATCAAAACTAATTTTATGCCAAGACCAACCTTTTATTGTTTCCCCGTACTTATCAAAAGGTACAAATTTTAACTTATGAAGTTTTGTAATTTTTCTTTTATGCATAAATAAAAGAATAGATTATTGGCTATAAATATAAATCAATTCTTCATTAAAGAATTGGAATATTTTATAGCCAATAAATATTAAGTATGAAAATTATGCAGTTTTTAAGTTAACTGCTGAAGGACCTTTAGGACCATCTTCAACATCGAAAGTCAAAGCTTGACCCTCATCTAAACCATTCATGCCAGCATCTCTTACTGCTGAAACGTGAACGAATACATCTTTTTCTTTATCTTCTCTTTCAATAAAACCAAAACCCTTGGTTGGATTGAACCATTTTACTTTACCTTGTAGACTCATAT
>CACGKH010000036.1 GCA_902573585.1 uncultured Pelagibacteraceae bacterium | reverse complement strand
TTTCTTGATTAAAATTAGAAATTATATTTTTTGATATTATAGATTTTGTTTCTTTTGCATGCTCTAAAACTAAATTTTTTAAAAAATTGATCCAATATTCTGTTTCAACATTCTGCCAAATAACAGATTCAGGGTTTACTTTCTTAATAAATTCTTTTGATTTATCATAAATAAAAGCCATGCCCCCTGTCATTCCAGCTGCAAAATTATCACCCACATCCCCAAGAATTACAACTGTTCCTCCAGTCATATACTCACAACCATTTGAATCACATCCCTCAATAACTGTTGTTGCACCAGAATTTCTTACTGCAAATCTGTCACCCGCTTGACCTGCAGCAAAAAGCTTACCAGAAGTAGCTCCATAAAGAACTGTATTCCCAATAATCGTATTTTTATTAGAAACTAAATTGCTTTCATCTGAAAGTTTTATTGCAATCGTTGCTCCTGACAATCCTTTACCAACGTAATCGTTCGCATCACCTGCAAGATTTAATTTTAATCCTTTTGATGAAAAAGCTCCAAAGGACTGGCCTGCGGAACCTTTAAAATTTAATGTAAGAAAATTTTCTTCTAATTTTTCATAACCATACTTTTTATAGAGGTGGTGTGAAATTCTTGTACCAACTGCTCTGTTAGTATTTTTGATGATAAATTCTTTTTCAATTTTTTCAGAATTATCTAAGAATGTTTCTATTTCTGGCCAAATTTCTTGATCTAATGTATCAGGTACTTTATTAATTTCCAAAGACTTACAATATCTCATGTTATTCCCTGGGTCTGCCTGAACAAATAAAGGATTTAAGTCTAGGTCGTCTAGATTTGATGAAGCTTTATTTACTTGCATTAGCAAATCTGTTCTTCCAATAATATCATTTAATGATTTAAAGCCTATTTCAGCTAAAATTTCTCTTACCTCTGAAGCAATAAAAGTAAATAAATTGACAATTTTGTCAGGGGTACCAGTAAATTTTTCTCTCAATTTTTCATCTTGCGTACAAACACCGACTGGGCAAGTATTTGAATGACACTGTCTTACCATTATACATCCCATTGCCACTAAAGCTGTTGTAGCTACTCCATATTCTTCAGCTCCCATCATTGCAGCAATAACAATATCTCTACCAGTTTTAATACCACCATCAGTTCTCAATGTAACTTTGTGTCTTAAATTGTTTAGTGTTAGAACTTGATTAGCCTCTGTTAGACCCATCTCCCATGGTATTCCTACATATTTGACACTTGTTTGTGGAGTTGCGCCTGTTCCTCCATTATGTCCTGAAATTAAAATAATATCTGCCTTAGCTTTAGCCACACCTGCAGCAATTGTTCCAATACCAGATGAAGCAACTAATTTAACCCCAACTCTTGCTTTTGGATTTATCTGTTTTAAATCATAAATTAGTTGTGCCAGATCCTCTATTGAGTAAATATCATGGTGCGGGGGTGGAGAAATTAATGTTACCCCTGGAGTAGAATGTCTTAGTTTAGCAATTTCTTTTGTTACTTTAAAACCTGGTAACTGGCCACCTTCTCCTGGTTTAGCGCCTTGAGCCATTTTAATTTCTATTTCATTACAATTATTTAAATAATTTATAGTTACACCAAATCTAGCTGATGCAATTTGTTTCACTCTAGAATTTGCACTATCACCACTATTCATTATCTTGAATCTATTTGAATCTTCACCACCTTCACCACTACAAGAAGCTCCTTTAATTCTATTCATCCCAATAGCTAGTGTTTCATGTGCTTCTTTAGATAATGCACCATGAGACATACTTCCACTTCCAAATCTTTTTAATATTTTTTCTATTGGCTCAACTTCAGAAATTTTTATTGAAGGGCCCAATTTTTTTTTTCTAAAATCAACCAAATCTCTTAAATTAATTGGTGGCAAATTATATATGCCTTCAGCATATTTCTTATATGCCTCATACGAATTTGAACTTACTGCACTCTGTAATAAATGAATAAGTCTACCTTGATACTGGTGCGTCTCTCCATTTTTCCTATATCTATAAATACCTCCAATTGGCAAAATAGTTTCTGTACTTTCAAATGCTTCTTTATGAATTTCTCTTATTTTTTTTTCAATTCCAACTAAACCAATACCCGAGATTTTTGATGTGACTCCAGGAAAGTAGTCATCTACAATTGTTCTACTTAATCCAACAGTTTCAAAATTACATCCACCTCTATAAGAACTTAAAACAGAAATTCCCATTTTAGACATTATTTTTAATAAACCAGCATTAACTGAATTAATATAACGCTTTACACATTCATCAAAACTGTATTGACCAAAAAGTCTTTTTTCGTGTCTCTGATATAAACTATCAAAAGCTAGATATGGATTTACTGTAGTTGCTCCTACTCCTATTAATGTAGCAAACGAGTGCGTATCTAAAGCTTCGCCAGATTGAACATTGATAGAAACATACCCTCTTAATTTTTTTTGTATTAAAAATGTGTTTAGAGCTCCAACACATAATAACATTGGCATCGGCAATCTTTCAGAAGAAAGATTTTTGTCACTTAAAATTAATTGAGTAATACCTTGTCTGACTGCAATTTCTGACTCTTTTTGAATCCTATTGATAGACTCTGCTAAATTTTCATCTTGTGAAAAAGAGCAGTCAATTGTTACTGAATTTTTACCAAAAAAATTAATAAACTTATTAAATTGTGAATTTGATAGAATAGGGCTATTTAAAACATAAATATTCTCTTTTGTAAGAGTATCAAAATCAAGAATATTGCCTAAATTTCCAAATCTTGTTTTTAAACTCATTACTTTATTTTCCCTTAATGAGTCAATTGGTGGATTAGTTACTTGACTAAAATTTTGTCTAAAAAAATGATAAAGCGGCCTGTATTTATCAGATAACACTGCTAAAGGAGTATCATCACCCATTGAACCTGTTGCTTCTTTTGCATCTTCTGCCATTGGATGTAAAATAAGCTCTAGATCTTCTAAACTTATTCCAAAAGTATATTGTCTTCTTCTTAAATTTTCTCCTTCAAAATTATATTTTTCATTAGAAATTTTTAATTTTTTCATCCAAATCAATTATTTGAGAATTAAAATGTTTAAACTCTTTAGCTAAGTAATCTTTTATTTGACTATTTGAAAAAACTTTTCCTTTTTCAATTCTAACTCCAATTATTTCACCAGGACCCAATCTACCCTTAGTTAAAATTTTTTTTTCATTTAATTCTATCATTCCTGTTTCTGAACCTGCAAAAAGCATTTTATCTTTTGTTATTGCATACCTTAAAGGTCTAAGACCATTTCTGTCATTTGCAGCTATAACCCATTCATTATCTGTAGCAGCAATAGCGGCAGGACCATCCCACGGTTCCATTGTACTATTTAAAAAATTAAATAATTGTTGATGACTTTTTGAGAGTGTCTTATTTTTTTTTGACCATGCATCGGGTACAAGCATCAACTTAGCAAGAGGAGCCGACTGGCCCGATTTATTTAATAACTCAAATACATTATCTAAAGCCGCTGAGTCTGATACTCCCTTTTGGATTACTGGTTTTAAATTCTCTACATCATCAAAAAGTGGGCTGCTCATTTCTTGCTCGTGTACTTTCATCCAGTTTTTATTTCCTTTGTAAGTATTTATTTCGCCATTATGTGCAATGGCTCTAAACGGTTGAGCTAAACTCCAACTTGGCGCAGTGTTTGTTGAAAATCTTTGATGAAAAATTGCATATCTTGAAATGAATCTTGAATCTTTAAGATCCAAATAAAAGTCTGATATTGCCTCCGCTAAATATAATCCTTTATAAATTATAGATTTTGAACTAATTGAACAAATATAAAAGTTGTTCAATGATGCATCGAAAGCTTTATTTTCAATTCTTTTTCTTATTTCATAAATTTTTCTTTCTAAATTTTTATCTAATAAATTTGGATCATTTGATTTAAAAAGAACCTGAATAATTTCTGGCATAGTTTGAAATGCTTTTTCACCCAAAACTTTTGAGTTTACTGGAACCTGTCGCCAACCATATATACTAAAGTTATTTTTAGTTAGTTCACTTTCAACAATAGTTTTACAATTCTCTTGTGCTGAATAGTCATTTCTAGGTAAAAAAATCATTCCCACACA
>CACGKH010000035.1 GCA_902573585.1 uncultured Pelagibacteraceae bacterium | reverse complement strand
CTAATTCAAATGTATTGTGGAAAAATGACTTAAAAATTACGCTTAAAGAAAGCTTAGTCAACTACCATAATAATGAAATTAGTGTAAATGGAAAAATAATAGTTGATATTAAAAATTTAGATAATTTTTATAGATCCTTTCAAGTTAAAAAAACAAATAGAAAAAAAATTAAAGAAATTCAATTTGATTTTGTTTATAACCTTAATCAACAAAATATAAGTTTTGATAATATAAAGATAGATAAATCATCAAACACAAAATTGGAAAAATATGTAGAAGATTTTAATCTTAAAGAAAAAAAAATATTTAATAAGATAACGTTTAAAAACTTTGTAAGTAACTTTTTTGGTGCTTATTCGGGGTAAATCATTTTTTTAGGATCTACTATTTTATCATAATCTTTTTCACTGATTAATCCTGTTTTTAAAGCTTCTTCCTTTAGTGTAGTATTGTTTTTTAAAGCCAGCTTAGCAATTTTGGCAGATTTATCGTAACCAATATGGGGCGCTAATGCTGTAACCAACATCAAAGAGTTATCTAAAAAATTTTTAATTTTAATTTTGTCAGCCTTAATACCTTTCACGCAGAAAAGTGAGAAATTTTTAGTACTATCTGCAATTAAGTCTATTGATTGTAATATGTTATGAGCAATTAATGGTTTAAAAACATTTAACTCAAAATGCCCATGAGAACCTGCCATTGTAATTCCGTTGTGATTTCCTATTACTTTAACACAAACCATTGTCACGGCCTCTGATTGAGTTGGATTTATTTTGCCTGGCATAATTGAAGAGCCAGGCTCATTAGCAGGTAATATAATTTCACCATAACCAGCTCTTGGACCTGATCCTAAAAACCTAATATCGTTCGCAATTTTCATCAAGGACACTGCCGTAGTATTTAATGTACCTGAGAAGTTAACAATTTCATCATGAGCTGCCAACGAAGCAAATTTATTTTTTGTGGGTTTAAACGGTAATTTTGTAATTTTTTTAATTTCATTAATTATCTTTTTATCGAAACCTTTTTTTGTATTTATCCCAGTTCCAACAGCAGTTCCACCTTGAGCTAAAGAGTAAATTTCATTTAAGGCATTTTTAATTCTAAAAATACAATCTTCTATTTGAGATTGATATCCAGAAAACTCTTGTCCTAAGGATAATGGAGTTGCATCTTGCAGATGTGTTCTACCAACTTTAACTATATCTTTGAATTGAGATACTTTCTTTTTTAATTCTTTATTAAGCAATTCGAGAGAAGGCAGTAATTTATTTTTAGTTTCAATAGCAATTGCTATGTGCATTGCAGTAGGAAATACGTCATTTGTAGATTGAGATTTATTTACGTGATCGTTAGGGTGTACTGGTTTTTTTGTTCCTTTTTTTCCACCTAAAATTTCTATTGCTCTATTTGCAATAACTTCATTTACATTCATATTTGTTTGTGTGCCTGATCCTGTTTGCCAAACTTTTAATGGAAAGTGATCATCTAATTTACCAGATATAACTTCATTAGAAGCCTTGATTATAGCTTTAGAAATGTGGGGTAAAATTTGCTTTTCTTTTCCATGCACAACAGCTGCAGCTCTCTTGATTATCGCAATAGATTTAATTAAAACTGGTCTAACTAGAAATTCACCAATATCAAAATATTTTTTTGATCTTTGAGTAGAAGCACCCCAATACTTATCGTTTGGTACATTGATTGATCCAATACTGTCGAATTCTTTTCTTAATTTCATTGATTAATAAGTAATTAATAAATTATTATAAATATACATTAAATATATAAAACTTACAGGAGCAATATGTCAAATTTTAGTAAGGTTGGAATTTTCATGAAAACTTTTGGACAAGAAGTTAAAGATAATCCCTCATTTAGTACAGATAAAATCAACAAATTAAGGATTGATTTAATAAAGGAAGAATTAGAGGAGCTAACTGAGGCGATGAAAAACAAAGATTTATTAGAAGTTGCTGATGCGCTTACAGACATTTTATATGTAACTTATGGTGCGGGACACGCTTTTGGAATTAATTTAGATAAGTGTTTTGAAGAAGTTCAAAATTCAAACATGAGTAAATTAGATGAGGATGGAAAACCAATTTATAATGAGTCAGGTAAAGTAATGAAAGGACCTAATTATTTTAAACCAGATCTCTCAAAATTTGTAAGTTAAATCTCTAACTTTAGATCTACAGCTAAAGCGCTATGAGTAATACTTCCAATAGAAATTCTATCTACTCCTGCTGCTGCAACTGACTTAACCGTTTTAAGATTAATATTTCCCGAAGCTTCTGTTTCGTAATATTTTTTTGCAAGTTTGATACCAGCTTTAAGATTTTTAATACTCATATTGTCAAAGAGAACAGTGTTAAATTTCAGACCCATTATTTTCTTAAGTTGTTTTAAATTGTCAACTTCAACAGTGATTTTTTTACCTTTTTTATTTTTTATAGCTAAAGAAACCAACTCTCTTAAATCTGAACTAGCAATATGATTATCTTTAATTAAAAATTCATCACTTAAATTAAATCTATGATTGGTCCCTCCACCCAATTTTACTGCATATTTTTGAATAACTCTTAAATTTGGAATAGTTTTTCTAGTACAGCAAATTTTACATTTCTTTCCAGCCAGCCTTACGAACTGATTTGTTTTGGTAGCTATACCTGAGATATGTGATAAAAAATTTAAAGCAACTCTTTCTGCAATTAATATATTTTTAGCTTTACCTTTAATATTGGCAATTAAAGAATTCTTTTTAACAAAAGAACCATCCTTCTTTTTAACGATAAATTTAATTTTATTATCAATTAAAGCGAAAGCATACTTTGCAAAACGCAAACCTCCTATCACCGCATTTTCATTGGAAATTAATTTAACTTCAATTTCTTTGTTACTTTTAATCAAATCTGAAGTTATATCTCCGGAAGGATATAAATCTTCATTCAACGCTAGCTTAACAGTATTCTTTATAAAATTTTCGCTTAATTTAATTTTTGACACAAATAATTATCTACCGATAGCGACCATTTTTTCAACAGACAATCTTGCTTTATTTATTGTCTCTTGATCCATTATAATTTCACCAGTTTCATTTTCTAAACAATCTAAAATCTTCGGTAAGGTAATTCTTTTCATATGTGGACACATATTGCATGGTCTAATAAATTCTACATTTGGATTTTCTACTTGAATATTATCACTCATTGAACATTCGGTAACCATCATAACTTTTTTTGGTTGATTATCTCTTACATAATTAATCATGCCAGAAGTCGATCCTGCAAAATCACTAGCTTTAATAACATCAGGTGGACATTCTGGGTGTGCAATTATTTTAATTCCAGGATTATCTTTTCTAATATTATTTATTTCATTTTCATTAAATTGATCATGGACAATACAAATTCCTTTCCACGAAATTATTTCAACATCGGTTTGTGAAGCAACATACTTCGCAAGGTAATCGTCTGGTAAAAAAATTACTTTTTTTACTCCTAATGATTTAACAATTTTTACTGCATTTGCTGAAGTACAGCAAACATCTGTTTCAGCTTTAACATCAGCAGATGTGTTTACATAAGATACGACAGGTACACCTGGATATTTTTTTTTTAATAATCTGACATCCTTACCAGTAACTGATGATGATAAAGAACAACCAGCTTTCATATCTGGTAACAAAACTTTTTTATTTGGACTCATTAATTTTGCTGTTTCAGCCATGAAGTGAACTCCGGCCATTACAATTATGTCAGCAGAAGTTTTTGATGCCTCTACAGCAAGAGCTAATGAGTCTGCAGAAAAATCTGCAATACCATGATATATTTCAGGTGTCTGATAATTGTGAGCAAGAATTACTGCATTCTTCTTTTTTTTTAATTGGTTAATTTTATGAATATAAGGTGCATGGACAGACCATTCAATTTCAGGCATGACCTTCGAAATTTTTTTATATATAGGGTCTGTTGCTTTTCTTACTTCTTGATTAAAATCCATAATGAAATTTATCAATTTGAAACCTACTTGTCATTGATTTATTGTGGGTCATATTGCGGCCATGCTGAAATTGGTAGACAGGCACGGTTGAGGGCCGTGTGGACCTAGTCCATGAGAGTTCGATTCTCTCTGGCCGCACCATTTAAGATCTATTAACTTAAGTTTTAAAATTTACCCATATTATTATTATTTAACAAATAATAATTATTTGAATTTACATATTCTTTAACGTCTTTCTGAATTTTTTTAT
>CACGKH010000034.1 GCA_902573585.1 uncultured Pelagibacteraceae bacterium | reverse complement strand
AATGGTAATTTTTTTCTTCTATTTTTGATATATGAGTCATATAAATTTTTTGCCTCATTTTTCAGTAAACCTTTTTTAACTTTAATCTTTTTATCTGATAAAATTTTGAAGCTTTTTCCTTTAACTTTTTTATCAATATCTTCCATTGAATAAATTAATTGACTTATTCTATTTTTAATAATCTTATTTGTACAAGGGGGCGTTTTTCCGTAATGATTACATGGTTCAAGTGTAACATACATTTTTGAGCCACTTAATTTCTCAAATGAATTCGTTATTGCATTATATTCTGCATGTGGTCTACCGTTGTAACCAGTTTGTCCAATTGAGATTATCTTATCTTTTTTAGTTATCACACAACCAACAGAAGGGTTGTCTCCTGTTAACCCTTTTCGTGCTCTTGCCAAATCTAAAGCAAGCCTCATATAATTCTTATCTTTTAATGAAAATTTATCTCTTTTTGTAGACATCTATTTTGTCCACAAATTGTACAAAATCTTTTTCTTCTCGAAAGTTTCTATATACAGAAGCAAACCTAACGTAGGCCACAGGGTCTAACTCTTTTAATCCTTCCATCACCATGGTGCCAATTGTATTAGTAGAGATTTCACTTTGACCAAGTTCTTCTAAAGATCTTGAAATTCGACTTATAAATTTTTCTGTAGTTTCTGTATCTATAGGCCTTTTTTTTAATGCTATAAAAATTGATTTTGCTAACTTATCTCTATCAAAGGCTGATTTTCTTCCATTTTTTTTCACTACCATTATCTCTCTGTATTGAACTCTTTCAAAAGTAGTAAATCTAGCACCACAAACACATAGTCTTCTTCTACGTATAGCTGTTCCATCCTCGGTTGGACGTGAGTCAACAACTGAGGTCTCACCTTTTTTACATATCGAACAAATCATTTATTCAAATTTTTATAAATTGGAAAAGAAGAACATAAATTAACAACTTCATTTCTTACTTCATTTTCTATTTTAGTATTATCTTCAGGATTTTCGGATAAACCTTTAATAACTTTAGTAATTAGTTCACCAACTTTTTCAAATTCTTTTAAACCGAAGCCCCTAGTAGTCGCAGCTTGAGAACCTAATCTAATGCCTGAAGTTATCATAGGTTTTTCTGTATCAAATGGAATTCCATTTTTATTACATGTTATATTAGCTCTACACAAACTTTCTGCTGCTAAATTTCCTTTAACATTAAAAGGTCTAAGATCTACTAACATCAAATGTGTGTCAGTACCACCTGAATATATTTTAAAACCATTATTTTTAAGTGTCTCCGCTAATATCTTAGCATTAGCCAAAACATTTTTTATATAAGTTTGAAACTCAGGTTTTAATGCTTCAAAAAATCCAGCAGCTTTAGCTGCAATAATATGCATTAAAGGTCCACCTTGATAACCAGGGAAAACTGCTGTGTCGAATTTTTTACCAAGCTCGACATCATTTGATAAAATTATTCCACCTCTAGCACTTCTAAAAACTTTATGTGTAGTAGAGGTTACTACATGTGCGTAATCGCAAGGATTTGGGTAACCCTTTCCAGCTACCAAGCCAGAAAAGTGAGCCATATCCACCATTAAATAAGCTCCAACTTTATCTGCTATTTCCCGAAATTTTTTAAAATTGATAACTCTAGAATAAGCACTTCCACCAGCTATAATTAGTTTAGGCTTATGTTCTAAAGCAAGTTTTTCAACATTTTCATAATCAATAAGTTCTGATTTTTTATCTACATCATAACTAATTGCATTAAACCACTTTCCAGACATAGAAATTTTTAACCCATGAGTAATATGTCCTCCTGAATTTAAACTCATACCCATGAAAGTATCGTTAGGTTTTAACAATGCTAAAAATACTGCTCCATTTGCTTGTGCTCCTGAATGAGGTTGAACATTTGCGTATTTACAATTAAATAATTTTTTAATTCGCTCTAACGCTAATTGTTCAGCCACATCAACATGTTCACAACCATTATAATAACGTTTACCAGGATATCCTTCAGCATATTTATTTGTTAACACTGAACCTTGAGCCTCTAACACAGCTTGAGAAACTATATTTTCAGACGCTATAAGTTCTATATGGTTTTGTTGTCTAATTAATTCATCATTAATAGCTTTAAATAAGTCCGGATCTGTTTTTGAAAGACTTTTTTCAAAAAAGTCCTCATAACTTGGATTTAAATATTTTGTTTCACTAGACATATTTCACTAAATTTTTTTAACTCTTCTTTTATGTCTACCACCTTCAAATTTTGTGTTTATAAAAACATCAATACATTTAAAAGCAGTATTTTTTTTTGTTAATCTTGATCCCAATGTAATAATATTTGCGTTGTTATGCAATCTAGATAATTTTGTGTTTTTTAAAGAATAACACACTGCAGCTCTTATTTTTTTGTGTCTGTTTGCCGCCATAGACATACCCATACCAGAACCACAAACTAAAATGCCAATATTTAAACTACTATTACTCACTTTTTTACAAAGTTTGTGAGCATAATCAGGATAATTAACGGAAATTTTTGAATTATCTGTTCCTAAATCTAGAAATTTATATTTTTTTGAAAATTTTTTCTTAATTTGCTCCTTAAGGTTAAATCCGGCGTGATCTGATGAAATAAATATTTTTTTCAAATTAATTAAATTTGTGATCTAAAACACAAGCAACCAAATGAATTCTATTTTCCTCTCCTCCATTGAATGCATTGTGATATTTTGTGTTATTAGTAATCCAAACTGATCCGTCAGCAGGAAGATGTTTAGCAACATTGTCTATAACCATATGACAACCAGGGTTTGTGATTATTGGGATATGTAATCTTGGTTCAGGATCTCTGTGCCAACTTAAAGTAGATCTTGGTTGTTTAAGTAATATCCTGACTCTACCCAACTTATATTTTGCTGAGAGTACATCAAAAACTTCTTTGAAATAAGTATTTTTAAATTCTTCTATAAATTCTGAATATGCAAACTCATCTATTTTTTCATCTCTAATTGCTTCTTTTCCAGATGCGTCTGGTTTTGTCCAAAAGACACCTCTTGACTTATGGCCCTTTATTGAGTCAGGATCCCCAGGTATTTGGGTTAAAGAAATAGCTCCAAAATTAGAAATACCCTCAGGTCCACTAAAATCTTTAATTTTTAGTATTTCTTTATATGCTTTTTGAAGTTCATTGATGTCAAATTTGACATCTTGTTTTTCAAAATCATTAAAATTTAAATCCATATGATTGTTTAATATCTTTTTTGCGTTATATTTATATATAACATTTGTCGCATATTATAAATATATTTTAAGATGATTACAGGAAAATTTCCAGCTTTGAGACTTAGACGCAGTCGAAAGAATGATTGGTCTAGAAGGCTGATTGAGGAAAACAACCTCACTCCAAATGATTTTATCTTACCTATATTTTTAATCGAGGGAAAAAATAAAAAACAACCAATTAAATCTATGCCAGGTGTATATCGTTATACATTAGATAAAGTGCTTCATGTAATTGATAAAGCAGTAAAAAAAAAACTCCCAATGGTTGCATTGTTTCCCTACACCAAAATTAAAAAAAAAAATTTATTAGGTACAGAAGCTTTAAATGAGGATAATTTAGTTTGTAGAGCTATACAATTAATTAAAAAGAAATTTAAAAATGAAATTGGCATAATGTGTGACGTAGCTTTAGATCCATATACATCTCACGGTCATGATGGTTTGGTCAGGTCAGGTTATGTTCTAAATGATGAAACTATAAAAATTTTAATCAATCAATCTTTATTACAAGCCCAAATGGGCTGTGATGTATTAGCTCCATCTGATATGATGGATGGTAGAATTGGTGAAATAAGAAAATCTCTTGACAAAAATGGTTATCATATGACACAAATTTTATCCTATGCTGTAAAGTATGCGTCTAGTTTTTATGGACCATTTCGAGATGCTATTGGCTCTAAAGGAATTTTAAAAGGAAATAAAAAAAATTATCAAATGGATTTTAAAAATAGTAATGAGGCTTTAAGAGAAGTTGCTTTAGATATTAAAGAAGGTGCTGATATGATAATGGTAAAACCAGGTCTTCCTTATCTAGATATAATTAGATTAGTTAAGGAAAATTTTAAAATACCTGTAATGGCTTATCAAGTATCAGGTGAATATAGTTTGCTATCAAACGGAATAGATAAAGGTCTTATTGATCAAAATATTATTTTAGAAAGTTTAATTTCTTTTAAAAGAGCTGGAGCTAATGCTATTGTTAGTTATTATGCTGATAGATTGGATAAAATCTTAATTTAATTATTTAAGTGTGCTTATAAATTGTATTCTGCTTACTGGTTGATTTAAATTATTTGGCTTTAAAATAGTTTTTTCTAAATAATCTCCAACTAATTTCAAACCATCTAAAAGAA
>CACGKH010000033.1 GCA_902573585.1 uncultured Pelagibacteraceae bacterium | reverse complement strand
TTTGATATAATTGATGCCTCAATTTCTTCAATTTCACTAAATAAATTATTCTCAACTTTTGAAAAAGCCAAAAGTCTAAATAAAATAATTAATAATCAAGTTGGGCTTGATATAATCTCAAGTTATAAAAGAGCATCAAACATATTGGACAGTGAAATGAAAAGAAGTGAATTAGAAATAAACAATACAACTGATCCTGGTATTTTTAAAACCGATTTTGAGAAGAACTTATATAAAAAAATTTCTGAGATTAAGAAGTATTATTCAAGCATTAATAATGATGAAAACTATGAGCAATCCTTGTTAATTTTAGCAGAAGCAAAGAAAGAGGTTTTTGAGTTTTTTGACAACGTTAAAGTTAATGAGGAAAATGAGACTTTAAGAAAAAACAGATTGGAACTTATCAATATGTTATGTAAAACCTTTCAAAATTTTATAAATTTTCAGTTATTAAAAACAAATAATGAATAAATTAATTTTAAACTTTAAATCAAAAGACTCAAAAAAAATTAAAAATCCAAAAAATTTTTTAGGAGGTAAAGGAGCAAATTTGTCGGAAATGGGCAGAATGGGCCTCCCAGTGCCACCCGGATTTACGATTTCTACAAAAGTTTGTGAAATTTTTTATAAAGATAAAAAAAAGCTAAATTCGAAATTAATCAATCAAATAAAAAAAGAATTAAAAACTATTGAGAAAGATGTATCAAAAAAATTTGGTGATCTTAAAAATCCACTTTTATTGTCAGTCAGATCTGGTGCAAGAGTTTCTATGCCAGGAATGATGGATACAATACTTAATCTTGGATTAAATGATAAAACTGTAATTGCATTAGCTAACAAAACTTCCAATGGTAGGTTTGCTAAGGATAGTTATAGAAGATTTATTCAAATGTATGGGAATGTTGTTATGGGAGTTGAAAGCTATCATTTCGAGGAATTGATTGAGAATTATAAATTAACAAAAGGTGTATTGTTAGATACTGAATTAGATGAAGAAGATTGGGATGGACTAATTAAAGATTTTAAGAATACTGTTAAAGAAAAATCAAATAAAGATTTTCCCCAAGATGTTTATGAGCAATTATTAGGAGCAATTAATGCTGTTTTTTTATCATGGGAAAGCAACAGAGCAAAAATTTATAGAAGATTAAATCAAATTCCATCTGAATGGGGAACAGCAGTCAATGTGCAATCAATGGTATTTGGCAATATGGGAAATGATTGTGCCACAGGTGTGGTTTTCACAAGAAACCCCTCTGATGGTTTTAATAATATTTATGGAGAATACCTTATTAATGCACAAGGAGAAGACGTTGTTGCTGGAACTCGAACACCACAGTACATAACAAAAAAAGCAAAAAAAGAGGCTAAAGTCAAAGAATTATCTATGGAAGAATCAATGCCTAAAGTTTATTCAGAATTATTCAAAATTTTAAAAAAATTAGAAAAACATTATAGAGATATGCAGGATGTAGAATTTACAGTTGAAAACAAAAAACTTTGGATTTTACAAACTCGTTCAGGAAAACGAACAGCAAAATCAGCAGTAAAAATTGCAGTTGAGATGGTTAAAGAAAAATTAATATCTAAAAATGAAGCTGTATTAAGAATTGATCCAAATTCTTTAGATACATTGCTTCACCCTACTTTAGATGAAAAAAGTAATATCAAAGTAATAGCTAATGGTTTACCAGCATCTCCTGGAGCAGCTAGCGGTAAAGTAGTTTTTACCTCAGAAGATGCTGAAAGATTAAATAATATGATGCAGGAAACTATTTTAGTTAGAGTAGAGACTTCTCCAGAAGATATTCAAGGTATGCATGCTGCAAAAGGAATTTTAACGGCTAGAGGTGGAATGACTAGTCACGCGGCAGTTGTGGCAAGAGGCATGGGAAGACCCTGTGTTTCTGGTTCAAGTGAGATTGATATCAATTATGAACAAAAAACTTTTAAAACATCATCTGGTGAAATTAAAGAGGGGGACACAATTACCATTGATGGTTCTACAGGAAGAATTATTTTAGGAAATGTTCCAACAGTTAAACCAGAAATATCAGGTGATTTCTCTAAACTAATGGGATGGGCTGATAATATAAGAAAATTAAAAGTAAGGACAAATTCTGAAACACCGATTGATACAAAAATTGCAAGAGATTTTGGTGCAGAGGGAATTGGTTTATGCAGGACAGAACATATGTTTTTTGATGAAGAAAGAATTTTATCAGTAAGAGAAATGATTTTGTCAAAAACTCAAGATGACAGAGCTAAAGCACTTGAAAAACTTTTACCCCATCAAAAAAAAGATTTTATAAAAATATTTAAAATTATGCATGGTCTTCCTGTTACAGTAAGATTATTAGATCCTCCTCTGCATGAATTCTTACCTAAATCAGAAAAAGAAATATCAGAGGTAGCTAATGTTGTTGGTGTAAATATGAAAGAAGTAGAGTCTAGAATAGACGAACTTCATGAGCAAAATCCAATGTTAGGTCACAGAGGTTGTAGGCTTGGTATTTCTTTTCCAGAAATTTATGAAATGCAATGTCGTGCAATTTTTGAGGCCTTATCAGATCTTAAGAAAAATAAACAGAAATCAGCTTTTCCTGAAATAATGATACCACTAGTTTCGACTGAAGCTGAGATAAAGATAATGAAAGATCTTGTAATCAATACTGCAAAAAAAGTTCAAAATGAAAATAAAACTAAGATAGAATTCTTAGTTGGGACTATGATAGAGTTACCGAGGGCAGCAATAAAAGCAAAAGATATTGCAAAACACGCTGAATTTTTTAGTTTTGGAACAAATGATTTAACTCAAACGACATTTGGAATAAGTCGTGATGACAGTGGAAAATTTTTAAATGATTATATAGATAATAAAATTTTTTCAATAGATCCATTTGTTTCGATTGATGAAGGAGTTGAGGATCTAATCAAAATAGCTGTAGAAAAAGGAAAAAAACAAAATAAAAAAATTAAATTAGGAATTTGTGGTGAACACGGTGGTGATCCAAAAAGTATTCATTTTTGCTCACAAGCAGGTTTAAATTATGTTTCTTGTTCACCATACAGAGTTCCGATCGCGCGATTAGCTGCAGCACAAGCTGAACTCAAAAAAGATGATAATTTTAAATAAAATTCTAAATTATAATAATTTAATTATAAATTCTTAAGTTTTTGAAAAGATATGTTAAAATAAGTTATGAAAAAACTTTTTGGAATCTCTATTATTTTTTTGTTGTGGTGCAATTTTGGTCACGCAGATTATTACAAAATAGGTCAAGAAATTCAAGATGAGTTCAGATTTAACAAAAAGATAAAATTTCCTCTTGAACCTGGTGTTTGGAAAGTTGCAGAAAAAAAAGGTTGGTTTTATGGAGATATAAAAATAAGGTTTATTGGCTTAGCCTTGATGGATGGAAATGAAATAGTTGCTTATAGAGAGTTCCAAGAAGGAAGTATGACTGGATCTTTTCAATCAGAATTAAATGCGGCTTTACATGAGTATTTTTATTTAGATAAATATGACGGTTGCTATCAAAGACCAGAATATACTTTAATAAAAAAATTTAATAAGGGAACCTCGACTAATTGTCTACTTATTAGACACACTGATGTAAATAAATCTCTTTATAACCCAGATGATCCAAGAAGATTGGTTGATAACATAACTTTAAGAAAGTGGGTAAAAGATAACAATATTAAACTTCCAAACATTATGCTTGGAAGTTGGCATGCTTATTTTTCACGTACAGTTAGCAGCAATCTTTATACTGTTAGTTATTATATTAATCCAAAATATTTTGATGGACCAAAAGAAGAATTTTCTACAGAGGAAAGCAGCGAGTATCATCCATTAAATATCAATAAATACCCTAAATTTATAAATTACATGAAAAAATTCATAAAAGCTTCTGCAGCAAGACATGTTGAGTTTGAAAAAATTGTATCTGCAAAAACAAGACACAAGTTAGACCTTGCATCAATAAAATAAACGAGAGGGGCGTTCTGTTGCCCGGCATTAGAATAGAAAGTAGTATATTTGCTCACTTTATCAAACTACTTCATTGTAAACTTCATTGTCAGAAAGACTTATTTTCTTTTTAGTTGGTTTTTTGATCTATTACTTCGTTGTAAGATTGGTTAAACTTATTTCATGAAAAGATTATCTCTATACGTTTTTCTAGTTTTGATGTTCTTTCTCAATTTAAATGTTTACGCAATAGATTTAATACCTGATAATCCACCTCCACCTGATGGAGTTGTGTATAAAGGAGTGAATGCAGAACAATGGAAAATAATACATAAATTAGGAGACCCATTAAATTGTAGAAAACAAGTTTATGACTTACAGAAATTAAACATCAAAAAGTTTTTTGAAATAACTGAAAAAGATTGTCTTAAAAACAAAAATTGTATTAATGATGCACTAATTAAACATGATCGAATTCTTTTAAGAAAAGGAACTTATAAAATCGGAGTTGAAGGAATTAGACTAGAAAATAAAATTCTATCAGGGTACCCAGGTGAAATTATAATAATAAATGCACAAAATGCTCCAACTGCTGTAACGATTGATAAAAGTATTATTTCGAATTTGATAATTCAAAATTCTGCAAATATAGGAATTCAAATTATACAAGATAACCTTATATATAGAGTCGTAGTAGGTAACACTGGTATCTATTCTAAAGGTTCAACTAGAGGGATAGCATTTGGTCAAAGTGGATATTTTTTTTCTTCAGGGAACTGTATTGTTAGTGCAGAAGCATACAATAGTTATAATCATTCATTTGGTTTTGGAGAGAAGTGTAAGGGGTGTAGTGCAGATGGTTTTGACGTAAAACACGGCGCGAGTGATGCTACTTTTATTGACGCTCATGGGCATCATAATAGCGATCATGCTTTTGATTTTTACATGGGGGGAAATTTATCGA
>CACGKH010000032.1 GCA_902573585.1 uncultured Pelagibacteraceae bacterium | reverse complement strand
ATCGTTTTGTAAAATTTGTTTTGATCTTTCAAGATTATCAATTAAGTTAAGAGCTTCTTTTGCAAAAGAAAAACCTCCATATTCAAAAGCATCTTCTTTTTCTTTTTCAAACCTTCTTCTTTGGTTTTCCATTTCAGCAAATGTTCTTGCAAGTTTATCTTCTAATTCTAAAATTATTTCTTCCAAATTTTTTTCTTGAGTTTCAATTTTTGGCTCATTTTCCTTTTGAGTTGTCTCACTATTTTCATTAGAACTTATTTTATCTTTCACTTTTTCTTCAGAAAGATCATTATCAAATTTTTGGTTTTGCTCTTTTTCCATAAGGACTTATATGGTAAGAAAATTATAAATTTCTAGATGCAAAATAAAAAAATTAAAAGATTACTAATTGGCACAAATAATAAGGGAAAATTGAAAGAAATTAGAGATTTACTCCCTAATTTTGTTGAAACACTATCAACATCAGAGTTTAAACTAAAAAGCCCAAAAGAAAGTGGAAAAACTTTTTTACAAAATTCATTAATCAAATCGAAGTATTTTTCAAAAAAAACGAATTTAATTTGTCTTGCTGATGATTCTGGGTTGGAAATTGACATTTTAAATAAGAAGCCCGGTATATACTCAGCAAGATGGGGTGGAAAAAATTTAGATTTTAAAAAAGCTATTAAAAAAGTTTACAAGGAACTAGAGAAAAAAAATAAAAATTGGAAGAATAAAAAAATTAGAGCCCGATTTATTTGTGCATTATCGATATGTTATTTAAATAAAAAAATTGTCACTTCTGTTGGAAAAGTTGAGGGAAAAATTTCTAATGAACCAAAAGGTAAAAATGGTTTTGGGTACGACCCAATTTTTATTCCTTTAGGAAAAAACAAAACTTTTGCTGAGATTAAGCCGTCGGAGAAGTATAGATTAGATCATCGTTTCAAGGCTTTTAAAAAAATTAAAAAATTTCTGTAAGTTTACCATCTTTAACTTCATAAAGATTTAATCTATGATTAATTCTATTATTCTCAATATCAAAAATGCCAATTTTCCCTTTAAATGAATTTTTTTTCTTAAATAATTTATCAACATCTGTTAATTCATTATTTAATGATAAGTAGTAAATTAATCCTACCATATCATAACTTAATAAAGATAAATAATTTGGGTATTCATTAAATTCTTTAAAAAATTTATTTTCAAATTCTTTTAGGTTTTTTTTATTTATTGAGGGATAATAAATTGGTTGAATAGTTTCCTCTTTTAATAAACTTTCATCAAACCATTGATTAAAAGTTATAATGGTTTTCTTTTTTGGCGAAACATCAGTGTATAAAAGAGATGTGATTACACTTTTAAGACTTTCATTAAAATCAGATATAATTACAGAGTCAAATTTAACATTTCCAATAGTGTATCTTTTTTTTAGTTTTTCTAGTTGTTTATCTTTATCTGGTAATTCAGAATTTTCTACTCTTTTAATTTCATCTAATAAGTTTTGTTTCCTAGTTTTATAATTTGTTATTTTTTCTATCTGGGCAGTAAGTTTGGTTGGTTCAGTATCGTATATATGATGTCTGTAGATTTTAATTTTTGATTGTTTTATAGCTTTTTCTATTTCTGGTTCATAATCAAGCTTAGGAGTTAAAAATATTGTTTTTTTAATTTCGTTTAATTCAATTAATTTTTTTATGGTATTGAGTTGAGAAGTTGCATTCACACCACCGCTGATAACATTTTTAGGAAGATTTAAAGTTTTATTTGTTAAGGAGACAAAAATAATATCTTTTATTTCATCCAGATAAATTAAGTTTTGATAAAATACCGGTCCAATAATTATTTTTACTCCTATATCTTTTAATTCAATTGCCGACTGAAGCGTTTTATTTGGGTCTGATTTTGTATCTTTAGGGTAAATTTCTATTTTCTTGGAGTCAATATCTTTTAAAGCAATTTTTGTTGACTTTATTATTTGCTGACCAATTTTTTTATCATTTCCTGTGAGAGGTACTAACAAACCAATTTTTATTTTTTCCTCTGAAGAAATTGCATAATTGTTGAAATACAAAACACAAAAAAGAATTAATTTTAAAATTTTAAAAAATTTATACATATTTCATGATATTATAATATTTTATTTAAAATTATGGTTATAAAATTTGATCTACGCAACAAAGAAATAAAAAAAGGGCTATATTTAATTGCAACGCCCATTGGTAATTTGGATGATATTACTTTTAGAGCTATAGATATATTAAAAAGATCAAATTATATATTGTGTGAAGACACAAGAGTATCCAAAACTTTATTAAAAAAATATGATATAAAATCTAAATTAATTTCAAATCACAAGTTTAACGAAAAAAAAAATTTACCTAAAATTTTAGATTTATTAAAAAATGACGCAATTATTTCTCTAATTTGCGATGCAGGAACGCCTGGAATATCAGATCCAGGTTCAATTTTAGTTAATGAATGTATTGAAAAAAAAATTAATGTGATTCCTTTACCGGGTCCATCTTCAGTTACTTCAGCAGTATCAATTAGTGGGTTTGGTGAAAAATTTTATTTTTATGGCTTTTTTCCTGAAAAAGAAAAATTGTTAATAAATGATTTAGAAAATCTTTCTAAATTAAATTCATCAATAGTATTTTTTATATCTTCAAAAAAGATTAAAAGAATGGTTCCTTTTTTAAGAAAAAATTTTTCTGGAAGAAAAATTTTGATTTGTAGAGAAATGACAAAATATTATGAAGAGTTTGTTCGTACAGATATTGATGAGTTAAACTTAGATGATTTTAAGTATAAGGGCGAATTAACAATAGTAATTTCCGAAAATAAATTTTATAAAGAAATATCGAAAAATTTGAACGACTCAGATAAACAAATTATAAATCGAATGATTAACAAAATATCAATAAAAGAAATTATAAGTTTGATTAATCAAACAAAAAAAATATCAAAGAAAGAAATTTATAATTATTGTATTAGATTAAAAAATGAAAAATAAATTTGTACTTTTATTTGTAATGGGACTAATTTTAACTGGCTGTGCAGGTGTATCCTCAAAAGGAATTTTTGGGACTGGTGTTAGTGTTGCGTTTGATCCAAGATCTGTTGGTACACAAATTGATGATTCTATAATGCAAAAAAGCCTTTCGGCTAAAATTCTTTTATTGGATAAATCTCTTATGTTGTCTGTTAAGTCTAAGGTTTTAGATGGAAGAATATTTTTAACTGGCAAAGTTATTGATCCTGAAGAAAAGCTTAAATTAACAAAATTAGCTTGGGAAATAAAAGGTGTAAGATCAGTAAGAAATGATATTAAAATAAAAGAAGAGTTTAATTTTAAACAATCAGCAAAAGATTTATTAATAACTTCTCAATTAAGGACTGCGATAATTATTAACAAAAATATTAAAGCATCAAATTATCAGATTGATACTTATAAAAGAAAAATTTATATTTATGGAATTGCAATAAAATCTGAAGAAAAAGATTTGGTTATTGAAGAGGCAAAACAAATCACAGATGTTGAAGATATTATAGCTAGCATAATTTTAGTTGCAGATTTAAGAATACAAAAGAAATAATTTATTTATTATAATCAATTACGTCCGATGAATAAGCAGCGATTGAAGCTAGATTTATAATTTCAGAAGTTGAAGATCTAAGTGGTGCTATTTCTATTGGCAAACCTAAACCAATTAATAAAGGTCCAATAACTTTGGCTCTACTCATAGATTTTATCATTTTATAAGAGATCGCTGCACTGTGTTGACTTGGCATAATTAAAACATTTGAATTTCCAACAATTTCAGAAAATGGGTAAAGTTCTTTGTACATGTGCTCTAACGCAACATCGGGCTGCATTTCGCCGTCAAATTTAAAATCGACGTTACTTTTCTTCAAAATTTCAACCGCATCACTTAATCTTTTTGTTCTCTCAGTAGCCGGTTCACCAAATGTTGAATGTGATAAAAAAGCAATTTTTGGGTCGAAACCAAAAAGCCTAACAACTCTTGCAGCCGATTTTGCCATTTCTGCTAATTGTTTTGAGTCTGGATATTCAATTACTGAGGTATCACAAATAAAGATTGTTTTACCTCTGTTTACAACAAGATTTAAGCCAAACATAATTTCACCAGATCTTGAGTCTACTACTTTAGTTATTTTTTCAAGAGAAGAAGAATATCGTCTTGTATTTCCTGTAACCATTGCATCTGCATCTTTACAGGCAACCATACATGCTGCCCAAATTACTCTATCATTTCTCACAAGTCTATCACAATCCCATTCTAACATACCTTTTTCTCTTTGAAGTTTTTTAAATAAATATTCAACATATTTACCTCTTTTCTCAGTGTCTTTTGAATTTACAATTTCAATATCAAAATTATCACTGTAACCAATTTTTTTAATTTGATTTTTAATTAATTCTTCTTTTCCAACTAAAATAGGAGTTCCTAATTTTGAATTTTTAAAAGCTATCGCAGCTTTAAGCATGTTTTCGTCTTCACCATCTGCAAAGACAACTTTTTTTGGTTTCTTTTTAATGTAAGTATTTACTCCTTGCATAATAGTTACCGTTGGATCTAACCTTTGTTTAAGTTGATCTTTATAAGTTTCAAAATTATTGATTTTTTTTCTAGCAACACCTGTATCCATTGCTGCTTTGGCTACAGCTGCAGGTATTACACTAATTAATCTTGGATCAAAAGTTGAAGGGATTATATACTCTTTTCCATAATGAGGTCTTTCACCTCCCATCGCAGCTACAACTTCATCAGGCACATCTTCTTTAGCCAAGTTGGCAATAGCATGAGCTGCAGCTACTTTCATTTCTTCATTAATTGTCTTAGATCTCACATCCAATGCTCCTCTAAAAATATAAGGAAATCCGATTAAGTTATTTACTTGATTAGGGTAGTCAGACCTTCCAGTGGCTATAATCACATCATTTCTAACTTCCTCAATTTCTTCTGGAGTTATTTCTGGATCTGGATTTGCACAAGCAAATATAATTGGGTTTTTAGCCATTTTTTTTACCATGTCTTTAGTCAAAGCACCTTTTGCAGATAATCCCA
>CACGKH010000031.1 GCA_902573585.1 uncultured Pelagibacteraceae bacterium | reverse complement strand
TAAAAATCTTACTTTAGGTATTGATCCAAAGCTTTTTACTTCTCATCAGGTATTTCGATATTTTAAAAAATACAATAATATTAAAGAAATTGAAACTAATCTAATTGACTCAATTTATAAAAAAAGAAAAAAAATATCAAAACCATTTTACTCATTAAGTGGAAATGCTATTGGAGAAAATCATAAGAAAAAAATAAAAAAAGTCTGTGCTTTCTTAAAAAATAAAAAGTCAAATTATTTATTTATAAGTGCGCCAGAGAATGTTGCATGGCTAATGAATATTAGAGGTTATGACAATCCAAATAGCCCCATTCCTAATTGTCGTTTATTAATCAATTCTAATGGGAAATTTTATTTAATATCTGAGTTTGAGAAGTTTAAAATTTTATTAAAAGAGAGAAAAATAAAAAAAAATCAAATTATTGAACCAAAAAATTTTGGGGATTTAATAAAAAATTTTACAAATTCAAAAATTATTATTGATAATAAAAGTTGTTCTTTGTTTTATGAAAATTTATTTAGAAAAAATTTTAAGATTATAAATAGTCATGATCCAATTTATTTACTCAAATCAATTAAAAATAAGCAAGAAATTAAAAATATGATTAATAGCCATATACTTGATGGTTTGGCACTTACAAGGTTTTTATACTGGATAAAAAAAGTTAACAAAAATAAGATAAGTGAATTTGATGCTCAAAATAAATTAGAAAGTTTTAGAAAAAAAAATAAAAATTACTTGTTTCCAAGCTTTAATACTATTGCTGGAGCTGGAAGCAATGGGGCTATTGTCCATTATAGAGCACAAAAAGAAACAGCAAAAAAAATCCACAAAAAAGATATTTTTCTATGTGACTCAGGTGGACAATATAAATATGGAACAACTGATGTAACAAGAACTATTTGTTTTTCTAAACCAAAAAATAGTATTCGAAATATATTTACAAAAGTTTTAAAGGGCCATATTGCCGTTGTAACTGCAAATCTCACTAAAAATCTAAATGGTGATTCTATTGATAAACTTGCAAGAAAATATTTAAGGCAAAGTGGTCTTGATTATCAACATGGTACTGGACATGGTGTAGGTTATTTTTTGAATGTTCATGAGGGACCTCAGGCTATTTCTAAATTTAATAAAATAAAAATACGTGAAGGTATGGTCCTTAGCAATGAACCAGGTTATTACCATAAAGGTAAATTTGGGATAAGAATTGAAAATCTTGTTTATGTAAAGAAATTAAAAAAAAATTTATTTTTTGAAAATTTAACTTTGGCTCCAATTGATCAAGATTTAATAAACTTTGATAAACTAGATAAAGTAGAGAAGAAGTACTTATTTAATTATCATTTAGAAGTTTACTCAAAATTATCAAAATTTTTAAATAAAGCTGAAAAAAAATGGTTAGCTAGTTTTATTTAGCATTAAAAGCCATTCTTTTTGATTTAGAATTTTAATATTCATTTCTTTAGCGGTTTCAATTTTTCTTTTTGTTGGTTTTTCACCAATTATTAAATAATCAAGTTTTTTACTAACATTGCTTATTATCGAGCCTGAATTTTGCTCAATTAACGATTTAGCTTCTGCTCTACTGATTCCATCAAGTTTTCCAGTTAACATGAATGTCTTATTTTTTAAAGGGCCATTTTTTTTTGTTTCAATACTATCTTTAACTGAAAGAATATTTATTAAATCGTTCAAAACATCTGAATTTGTTTTATTCAAAAAGAAATTTTTAATTGAATTAATTTGAGTTTCTCCTATCCCATCTAAATTTAACAATTCATCAAAATTATTTGATTTTGACAAATTAAAAAATTTTTTTGGAGACTTTAAATTTTTTGATATTAATTTTGCATTTTCAAAACCTATATGTCTAATTCCTAAGGCGTATATAAATCTTTCAAAAGATATGTTCTTGCGTAAATTAATTGAGTATTCCAAATTTTTTACTGATTGTTTGCCCCAGCCATCCATATTTTCAATTTTATTATAGTTTAGTTTGAAAATATCTTGAGGTAATTTAATTAGCTTTAGTTTCCAAAATTTTTCAACAATTTTTTTTCCAAATCCATCGATATTAAATGCTTCTTTAGAAACAAAATGCTTGATCTTTTCAATTGCAACTTTTTCACATTCAAATCCCTCACTTGAGCATCTTCTTACAGCATCTTCCTTTTTAGTTATTAAATTATATTCTTTTATAGTTTTCGATCCACAAGAAGGACATTTCAATGGAAATATGAATTTTATTGATTTTTTATCTCTTTTTTTAAAATTAACTGAAGTAATATGTGGAATCACATCTCCAGCCCTTTCAATTTCTACTGTATCTCCGACTCTTATATCTTTTCTTTTAATTTCATCTTCATTATGCAGTGTTGCATTTGAAACAACAACTCCACCTATATTTACTGGATTAACTTTTGCTACTGGTGTTAGTGCACCTGTTCTTCCAATTTGAATATCTATATCTATTATTTTTGAAACACCTTTATTGGCTGAAAATTTGTGTGCTATAGCCCATCTAGGTGCATTTGCTACAAAACCTAATCGATTTTGTATTTTAAAATCATTAATCTTATAAACGATTCCGTCAATATCAAAGTCTAAATCAGTTCTAATTTTTTCAATTGCATAATAATTTTCCATTAAATTTTCAGTTCCATCAATCAATTTATTCAAATGATTAATTTTAAAACCCCATTCATTCAATTTTTTTAGAAAATCACTCTGATTTTGAATTTTCATCCCTTTTTCAAATCCAAATGTGTACGCAATGAATTTTAAAGGAATTTTTTTTGTATCCTCTGAATTTTTTTGTCTCAAAGATCCAGAAGCAGCATTTCTTGGATTTGCAAATTTATCTTTTAATTTTTCAAAATCACTATTTTGAATAAAAACCTCACCTCTAATGTCAATTTCGTTTGGAAAGTCTTTTGCAGATATAACTTGTGGTATATCTTTTATGGTTTTTAAATTTTCTGTTATATCTTCCCCTTCTTTTCCGTCTCCCCTTGATAAACCAGTTATTAATTTACCATTTTTATACACAAGAGATGCTGAAATACCGTCTATTTTTGGTTCTGCGCTATATTTTAGTTTTAATTCCTCTTTTTTTTTATTTAAAAAATTAAGAATTTTTTTTTCAAAATTTAAAAGATCCTCATGTGTAAATGCGTTTGCCAAGGAAAGCATAGGGATTTTATGAAACACTTTTTTGAAGTTTTTAGAAGGTTTAAAACCAACATTTAATGAAGGAGAATTTTTATTTTTTAAAAAATTATATTTATTTTCTTCATCAATTATTTGTTTTTTTAACTCATCAAACTCTGAATCTGCTATCTCTGAGACGTTCTCATTATAATATTTCTTATTATAATAATTATATAATTTTATTTTTTTTTGATGTTTTTTTTTGATTAAGTCTTTGTTCATATCAATCAAAAAGTTTTTTAAATTTACTGATCACACCTTTCTTTTGTTTTTTTATAATTTTATTTTTTTCTGGACTATAATTTTTATTAAAAATCTTATATGTTTTTTTATACCAATCTCCAGATTGATAATTGTAACCCAATAAACTTGCGTATTTTTTAGATTCATCAATTAAACCAATTTTATAATTAATTTCAACCAATCTGTGAATTGCTTCTTCAACGTAAACTGTATCATCATAATTTGTGATAACGTTTTTAAATCTATTTATTGCTGCTATCCACTTTTCTTTTTTAATATAATGTCTACCTAAATATATTTCTTTTGAAGCAAGAAGATTTTTAATTAATCCTAATTTAAACTTTGCATCAATAGCAAAATCTGTATTTGGATAATTTTCTAAAATAAATTGAAATTTGTTTTTTGCTCTTACGATTGGTTCTGTATCTCTTTTTTCATCCTCAATTGTTTCATAATAGCAAATAGCTATTAAATAATGTGCATAAGATATTTCTGCATCATTTGGATATGTCTTAAGATATCTTTCTAAACTAGATAATGCCTCAGAATAATAATCTTGCATATAATACGAATAAGACGCCATCAATAAAGATCTAGATGCCCAATCAGATTGAGGAAATAATAACTCTGCTTCTAAAAATTTTTTTGCAGCATAAAAAGTATCATTTTTCTCTAGAGCCTCATAAGCCTCTTTGTAAGCAGCAACCATTTCTAAATCTTGTCTAGTTTCTTTAATGACAGAAATTTTTTCATCCTTAGAACATGAGCTCAGTAGTATTATAAAAAAAATTATTAAAAGAAAATTTTTAAAAAATCTCATTAACACTTAATAACAGATTATTGCAATATCTGTTAAAAAAACTTATGCGATCGATTTAAGGTTTTGCTTATTAATTAAAGCATGAGGAATAGTTTTTCCATCAATTTCTAAAATTGAGTAATTTTTTTTATCATCGAACACCTTTCTCAACAAATCATTAGTCAACTTATGTCCACCCTGAGAACATTTTAATTTACCAATTATTCTGTGTCCTGATAAAAATAAATCTCCCATACAATCCAAAATTTTATGATTAACAAACTCTTTTTTATTTCTTAAATTTTCATCATTAAGAATCTTATTTTCTTTAACTACAATTGCATTATCTAAAGATCCACCTTGAGCCAAACCCATAGATTGTAAATTTTCGACATCTTCATATAAACAGAAAGTTCTTGAATTATAAATATCCTCTAATTCATCCTCATAAACTTTTACGATATTTCTTTGTGTTCCAATTAAATTATTTTCATATTTAATTTCAAAATCAACCTCTAAATTAATTTTACTTGGTTCAATTGAAATGTTTTTTGGTCCATCTTTAATTTCTATTTTGTTGTTTATTTTAATTACTTTAATTGGAGAGTTGCTTATTGTAAAACCTGCTTCTTTAATTCTATTAACAAAAATTTTTGCTGACCCATCTAAAATTGGGACTTCCTCATTATCTATTTCTACTAAAACATTATCCACACCTAGTCCAAATAATGCACCCATCAAATGCTCAATTGTTGAAACTTTTACACCATAATCATTAGAAATAGTTGTACATAGAACTGCACTAGATACATTAAAAACATCAGGAACAACTTCGTTATTTTTTTTTATATCTACTCTTTTAAAAACAATTCCTGTATTTGGATTCGAGGGTTTAATAACCATTGAAACTTTTTTGCCTGAATGTAAACCAATACCTTCGATTAGGATTTCTTTAGATATAGTTTTCTGTTTAAAAATTGACATGAGAGAAGCTTGTAGAATGTTTTGAAATAATTGAGAAAACAAGAAATATTACAAATTAAAACCTGTTAACTAAATAAATTAAAAAAACGTTCAAAAAAGCCTTTATTTTTAGGTTTTTTAGGAGCCAAAACTACTTCATTTTCATTGAAACCATCTATAATTTTTGAAGAAGTTTTAAAAATATCTTTTTCATTATTGTCTGAAAAATTTTTTACATACTCTGAAGAGAGAATTTGATTAATTAAAATATGATAATTTTTAAAAGTTTTTTCAATATTTTTAATAAAGATGTTAGATAGACAAATAAATCTTACATCTAATGAAAAAAAGTGACAAGTAGTGTCTTCAGGGAGTATTGAAT
>CACGKH010000030.1 GCA_902573585.1 uncultured Pelagibacteraceae bacterium | reverse complement strand
TAAATGTTTTTAAATAAGATAAGAAAAACTTATTATATGAAAACAAAGCTTCTTCATCATTTACATCGAATGAATAAGCATCTTTCATATAAAATTCTCTACACCTCATAATTCCAAATCTTGGTCTTATTTCATCTCTAAACTTCCATTGAATATGATATAGAAGTTGTGGAAGAGATTTGTATGATTTAACTGATGATCTAAAAATATCTGTTACAAGTTCTTCATTAGTTGGCCCATAAAGCATTTCACGATCCTGACGATCTTTAATTCGAAGCATTTCTTCTCCATAATCTTCATAACGACCACTTTCTTTCCATATTTCACTAGATTGAATTGTTGGCATTAATATCTCTTGCGCACCAATTTTGTTTTGTTCTTCTCTTACGATCTGTTCAATTTTTTTCATTACTTTAAAGCCCAATGGAAGCCAAGAGTAAATACCCGCTGAAGATTGTTTTATCATTCCAACTCTTAACATTAGTTGATGAGATTTAATTTTAGCTTCAGATGGATTGTTTTTAAGAATTGGGATAAATGATTTTGAAATATACATGCTAAATGAGTATATTTCTTAAATTCAAATATTCAAATTTCATTAATAAAAATATTATAATGAATAAAATCGTTGTTATTCCAGTGCAATAAATGAATTTCTTGATCATTTTAGGATTTTCAGGTGATCCTGGGTCTTCGCCATCAACTTTAATCAATTTTTTCCTCTCAACATCAATTGGTAAAATTGCAAAAAATACGATCCACCAGATTATTATATAAATTATAGCTAATCCCGTAATACTCATTAAATTTTTACTAAATTGATATTCGTGAAGGGTTTTTTTCCAGTTTTTTCTTTTGTGAATTTTCTACAAGAAATTTTCAAAGCATCAATTAAATTATGCTCTTGTTGTTTGCTGCCCAATTTAAATGATCTCGTTGTTTTTTCTATTTCATCCTCTAACCCGTAAATAAATTCTTCTTTTTCATAAATTGGTAAACCTCTGAATGTTGTTATTGGACTGTTATGAATATTCCCTTTAGGAGTTATCAAAATTGTGACCTCTAAATAACCATTTGCACTTAAATTTTTTCTATCCTTTATTGATTGAGAATCCTCTTCAACACTAATATTTCCATCTAAATACAATCTACCACTAGGTGCTTTATCATAAACCTCTGGTTCATTTCCTGGATAAAGCTTAACTACATCACCATTTTCAACTTGAACCGGGAAAGGTACCTGCATTTCTTTAGCAAAATTAATATGTTCAATCATATGTCTATGTTCACCATGAACTGGTATTACACATTTTGGTTTTACCCATTGATACATATCCTTAAGATCTTCTCGATTAGGGTGTCCAGAAACGTGAATAAATTCTGTTTCCTCTGATATAACTTCGATCCCATCTTTGACTAATTGATTGTGTAATTTATAAAGTTTTTTTTCATTACCAGGGATGATTTTTGAAGAAAATATAACCGCATCATCTTTTTCGATAAAAACATCGGGATGAGTGTAACTAGAGATTCTCATCATAGCACCCATAGGTTCTCCTTGGCTACCAGTGCATAGATAGACAATTTTTTCCCTAGAAAAATTTTTAGCATCTCTTGGATCTACAGGTTCAATTGTATTTTTTAAGTATCCACACTGTCTAGCAGCCTTATAAATTCGATGCATTGATCTACCAACTAATGAAATCTGTCTTCCAGTTTTTTCTGCGCAATAAAAAGCCGTTTCCATTCTTGCAACATTAGAAGCAAATGAAGTGATTATAATTCTTTTTTTAAGTCGAGACATAATATTTAGTAAATTTTTTCTAACATCAAGCTCTGACCCAGATCTGCCAGCACTAAAAACATTTGTTGAATCACAAATCATTGCTAGAACTCCTTCATCACCAATCTCTTTTAACCTTTTAGAATTAATTTCATCTCCAATTAAAGGGTTTGGATCAACCTTCCAATCACCTGTATGTAATATTATTCCTGCAGGTGTTTTTATTCTTAAACCATTAGGTTCTAAAATAGAATGAGTAAGAGTAATATATTCTATATCAAAAGGATCTAATGAAACTTTTCCATTTAACTCAACAATTTTTAAATCATTAGTTATATCAATATGTTTTTCTTTAAACTTTTCTCTTATCAAAACAGCAGTAAAAGGTGTTGCATAAATTTTACATCTAAGCTTTGGCCACAAATGAGCAATTGCACCTATATGATCTTCATGTGCATGAGTTAAAATAATTCCTAATAAATTGTCTTTTCTTTCAACAATAAATCCAGGGTCTGGATAAATAAGATCAACTCCTGGAATGGTGTCGTCGGCGAAAGTGACACCTATATCAACCATAATCCATTTATGATCACCAGGTTGACCATAACCAAATAGGTTCATGTTCATTCCAATTTCTCCAGATCCTCCAAGAGGGCAAAATAATAATTCGTCTTTCATTTATTTTATTAATTTAGAAATTTTAATCAGGCCTTTTACTGTGATATCTTTGTCTTGCACTACTTTACTTTTAATTGAATTTTTAAATAAGTCAGAAAATCCACCAGTAATTACTAATTTAAAAGATTTTCTAGTTTCTTTCTTAATCAAATTAAAAATATTGTCAATTAGTCCTGCGTATCCCCAAAAAAAACCTGCTCTTACAGCACTAATTGTATCGACACCTATTATATTTTTAATCTTTTTAAGGTTAATTTTTGGAATTAAAGTCGCTTTATCTGATAAGGTATTCAAGGAAATTTTAATTCCAGGCGCAATCACACCACCTTTATAGGATTTTTTAATGATAACATCAAAAGTTGTAGCTGTGCCAAAATCTAAAATAATAAAGTTATCTTTGTGGTTAAGTAAACCTATTGCATTTGTTAATCTATCGGAACCTACTTGTTTATAGTTTACATTGATATCTATTAATGATCTTAATTTTAAGTCTTTTACTTCGTAGCATTTTTTTTTTATTTTTTTATATACAAATTTTTTTATTAAATTAAAGGATTTTGGTACAACACTACAAAATAAAACTTTTTCTATTTTTGAATAATCTTTTGTTAAAGCGTTAAAATTACGATTTAAAACTCTTACATTCATTTTTTTAGAGAAAAAACTTATATCTTTAATTATCCGATTCTTTGAATTAACTAAAAAAAGTTTAGTTTCAGAGTTTCCAATATCGCCCAATATATACATAATTAGTTATTTATATAATTTAGTTAGTCTTAACTCAAAAATTTTCTTAAGTTGATTTTCAATTTTGACTTTTGATACTTTTTTATTCAATAATTCTTTAAGATTTGTAGTAGGATAATTCTTAATATAAGGACTTTTAATCAAATTTACTCCTACACCTACAATTAAATATTTTTTATCTAGTTTAATTAATGTTTCTTGCAATATCCCACAAATTTTTTTTTTATCTATCAATAAATCATTAGGTTTTTTATAAATAATTTTCTTTTTATAATATTTTGATAGTATTTTTCTAACTAATAGACAATTTAATTTAGTTAGTTGTTTGAATGAAATTCTTAAATTTTCTAATTTGAAAAAAAACTAACAAATAAATTACCTTTATATGAAATCCATTTTTTACCGTATTGTCCTCTACCATTGTTTTGAGATTCTGTACTTATCATTCCATAATAAATATTAGTATTTTTGAGAACTCTAATCGCAGTATTATTGGTACTTTTTACTTTTTTAAATCTAAATACTTTGAATTTCATTAAATTATATTAATTCTAGAAACCACTTCAATTAATTGGCTTGGGAAAATGAAGTATATAAGAATTAATAATGTGGAAGTGGTAAGAGAGAACTTTAGCCATAAGCTGTGATCTGTATCAAATTTTTCTTTTTCTTTATCAAAATACATTACTTTAATTATTCTTAAATAATAAAATGCTGCAACAACCGTTGATAACAAACCAACTATAGCTAAAAAATACATTGATTGTTCTAAAACAGATTTAAAAATATAAAATTTTGCAAAAAAACCTGCTAATGGTGGAATTCCTGCCAAAGAAAATAAAATTACAAGAAATGATAAAGATAAGAGTGGATGATTTTTCGATAAGCCTGATAAATCCTCTATATCTTCGTAATATTCATTATTTCTTTTCATCATTAACAAGCATGAGAATAAACCTAAATTCATTATTATATATATTGTTATATAGATTACTGAACTTTGAATTCCATCATTTGATCCAGTTGCCAAACCTGCTAATGCATAACCTACATGTCCAATTGAGCTATAGGCAACAAGTCTTTTTAAATTGGTCTGGCCTATTGCAGCAACAGCTCCGAATAGCATAGATGCTATTGATAAAAAAATTATGATCATTTGCCATTGATCAATTAAATTTAAAAAAGGAACATATAAAAATCTTATAAAAACTGTGAGAGCTGCGATTTTTGGAACCATTGTAAAAAATAAAGTAACTGATGTAGGTGAACCCTCATAAACATCTGGAGCCCACATATGAAATGGAACTGCCGAAATTTTAAATGCTAAACCTACTAAAATAAAAACTATACCAAAAGTTAATGCATATTCATTAGAATTTAATTGACTTGCAATAATGTTAAAATTTGTTGAACCTGTAAAACCATAAATTAAAGAACAACCGTAAAGAAGCAAACCTGAAGATAAAGCACTTAAAACAAAATATTTTAAACCAGCTTCTGAAGATTTTAATTGATCTCTGTTAAATGTAGCTAATACATATAAAGCCAAGGATTGAAGTTCTAATCCCATGTAAAATACCATTAAATCATTTGAGCTAATCATTATCATCATTCCTAAAACAGAACTTAAAATTAAAATTGGATATTCAATTTTAAATATCTTTAAAGTTTTTAAATAATTTGAAGATATTATCAAAACCAAAAGAGCAGCTAACAAAGTAATAATCTTCATAAAAGATGATAAATAATCGATGATTATACTTTCGTTAAATAATAATACTTCCTCTATACCTAAAGTTTCATTAAATGTAATCACAGCAGTGATAAGTAAAACTATCAATGAAATATTTAGAATTAATTTTGAACCTTTTTTCTTAAAAACTCCTAAAATTAATAAAAACATTATAGATAATGAAAGAAAAATTTCTGGAAAAACAAATTCTAAATTAAACATTTTAATTTCTTACTATATTAATATTATAAACACTTATTAGATCATTAATTGAAACTTCTATAGTCTTTATTAGAGGATCTGGATAAAATCCAAAAAATAAAGTTGGTATAGCTAAACAAATTAAAATAAATAATTCTGATTTGTTTAAATCAACCATTTCTTTTAACTCTAAATTAACCAATTTTCCAAAAACAACTCTTTTATATAACCAAAGCATATATGCAGCTCCTATTATCACTCCTAAACTCGCAATAACAGCGACTAAAAAATTATCTTTAAACGCTGCCATCAAAATTAAAAATTCCCCAACAAAGCCACTAGTTCCAGGTAAACCTAAAGCAGCTAAAGTGAACACCATGAATAAAATAGAATATTTTGGAATTATACTTACTATACCACCGTATGTATTTATTAGTCTTGAATGCATTCTGTCATAAACAACTCCTACACATAAAAAAAAGTGCTGCTGAAACAAGACCATGACTTATCATTTGAATAATACTTCCCTCAATCCCTTGCTGTTGAATT
>CACGKH010000029.1 GCA_902573585.1 uncultured Pelagibacteraceae bacterium | reverse complement strand
TGAAAAAATATATCTATTCAAATTTTTTGGAAAAAAAAATTAAGCTTATAGGATACAGAAAGAATCCATATCCATACTTAAGAAATGCTCAAATTTTCATACTATCTTCAAAATTTGAAGGGTCACCAAATGTTTTGGTAGAAGCTTTATTTTTTCGTAAATATGTCATTTCAACTAATTGTCCTACAGGACCTAAAGAAATTTTAGCCAATGGAAAATATGGTGATCTCGTTAAAATTGGTGATTATAAGAAAATAGCCCAATTAATTAAAGCCTATACAAAGAAAAAATCGCGAAAAATTAATAGTATGAATATTGCTCATTTAAATAAATTTAATTACAAAAGTAATTGTAAAGAATATTTAAATTTAATATCAAATTTTCTTTTAGATAAATGATCAAATTAATAATAAAAAAAATTATCAGGATTTTTGGTTGGAAATTAATCAAAATAAGAAGAAAAGACCCAGGAGATTATTTTTATAGTCAACCTAATATGAATTGGATCAAAAGTTTTATGGACTGTGCAGGTGTGATTCATATTGGTGCACATCGTGGCAGCGAAGCACAAGTTTATAATTGGTTTAATAAAAAGGTAATCTGGATAGAAGCTAATCCATATTTATTTGATGACTTAAATGACAACATCTTAAATTTTCACAATCAAAAAGCATATCTTGAATTATTTGGAGATGGTGAAAAAAAACAAGATTTTTATATTTCAAACAAAGATGCCTCTTGTTCATCAATTTTCGATTTTTCGGATGATGTTAAAAATAAAAAATTATGGAAAGAACACAATTTAAAAATGATGAAGAAAATTAAATTGAATATGACGACATTTGATAAATGGTCAGAAGAAAATAAAATTAATATTGATGAATATAATCATTGGGTGATAGATGTACAAGGCAGTGAACTTCAAGTTTTAATGGGAGCTTCTAAGTCGCTCAAAAAGTGTAAAACTATAATTATTGAAATTAGTAAACTTCAATATTACCAAAAAGGGTCAACTGGGTGGAAAGAGCTTAAAGATTATTTAAAAAAATATAATTTTTTTCCAGAGAGTGAGCCATTAGAAGATCACTGTGATATTTTATTCACCAGAAATTTTTAATTTTTTAATATCAGCGATCCAAGCTTTTACATAAATTAGTTCTCGTGAAGTGAAAATTTTGTTTTTTATTAGATGATTGTAGCATTTAAGTAAATTCATGTTGTAGTTTTTTGTACCTTTTTTTAATTTTATCTTTTCTAACAAATTAAAAATATTTTTATTTTCTAAATACATTGGAATTTCCTCTTTAAAATCATTAATTAAATTATGAAGATTTCTGTTTTGATCCATAGTAGTTCCAAAAAAAAGAATTTTTTTATTATCATTTTTTAAAATCTTTAAAGCAATTATACTTCGCCAAATATCTGTACATCTCATTGAACATGTTACCGGTAAATACATAAGTGGGAAAATTTTTTTAAACCATACTGTATTTTGGCTATTAAATGTAGAATTGGATTTGCCTAAACTTATTTTTTTATTATCCTTAAATTTTATATTTATTTTATCATGTAAAAGTCTATAGATTGCATCAACATCAGGATTTCCCTCACAAACACCTTGTTGTAGATAAAAATTATTTTTTATTTTTTTATTTTTTATTTTAATTTTCTGGTCTCTAATTTTATCTAAAGGAAGGCCTCTTGGCCAAATTATTTCATGTTTTTTAAGAAAAAAATCATAAATATTTATCCAGTCACTATTTGATATTTCACTTACAGTATGTTCTAATTTTTTCTCTGAAAAAAAATTATCTTTTGGATAATTATCATCATCAGTTTCAATAATAATTTTAGAACCAACTTTCATCGCATGAAGGTATCCAATATTTTTTCTGGTATATGAATTTAAAGGGCATATTTTTGCGAATTTAAATCCTAATTTTTTTTGAGAATGTACATTAAAATATGAACCATAATTTAATTTGAAGTTTTTTGGAGTTTTGTGATCTCCAATTACAATAAAATTCCACTGCTTCTTTTTTGACCAAAAGCTACATTTTGTAATATTTTTATTTGCTTTATTGATTGTTGTGATTACAAGTGAGCAATTATTTTTTTTCATTAAAAAATATTATATGTTTAATAACCACTACATAACATAACACTAAAGTATGGCAATTAAAATTTATCGACAGTTTAAGAATTTAATTAAAAAAAAATTTTTTTTACAAACACCAGATTTGTTATTCATTAATAAAAAAAATAAAATTAATTCCTGTATGCCAAATAAGATAATTAAATTTGGAAATAAAAACAAAAATAAAATATTTTATGTTATTAAGCGAACTCCTGGCACTGGATTATTTTCAAATGTTTTATACGTTTTAAATCACTTAAATATTGCGATTAAGAAAAAATATATCCCTATCGTCGATATGCAAAACTTTACGACAATTTATAATGAATCAAAAAAAATTGATGGAAATCAAAATGCATGGGAATATTATTTTGAAAATTTATCAAATTACAAACTCAAAGATATTTATCAAAGCCAAAAAGTTATTTTTACTGATAACAAATATTATTCAAACTTTGTATACGACTTGGAAAAAAGCAAAAAACTGATTAATCTTTTTCAAAAAAAGATAAAAGTTAAAAAAGATATTTTAAGAGATTTTAAATTTTATAAAAAAAAAATTGATAATGAAAAAGTTTTGGGAATTCATTTTAGAGGAACAAGTTATAAAAGGTCACCTGGACATCCTTTTCCATCTACAAAAAAACAAATGGGAAAAATTGTTGACAATTTTTTGAAAAAAAAAAAATTTACAAAAATTTTTTTAGCTACGGAAGAAAAAGATTACCTGAATTTTTTTATTAAAAGATATGGAAATAAAATAATTTATTTAAAAGATGTTTACAGATCTAATAAGAATGATGCTTTTAAAATTTACCCTAGAAAAAACCACAGATATAAACTTGGAAGAGAAATTATTTTAGAAACAATGTTGATGTCAGCAACTGATTATTTTATTTTTGTAAACTCTAATGTAAGTAGTGCTTCGATAGCTTTTAACATCAATAAAAGGCAAAAAAGAGTTTTAATTGATAATGGTAATAATTCTAAAAATCAATTTTTTGCACAATGGCTTTGGTATTTCAGAAAATTACTACCTGATAATTTATGGGGTTTTAAAATAAAATTAAAATATATATAAGTTATTTATGAAGTATTTAATTAATTCTCCAGATATTTCTTCTTTAGAAAAAAAATATGTTTTGAATGCTCTCAATAGTGGTTGGTTGTCAATAAATGGAAAAAATACAAAAGAATTTGAAAAAAAAATTTCTAAATTTCTCAGAATAAAATATTGTATGGCTGTTCAAAGTGGAACAGCTGCAATTCACTTGGCTCTCAAAAGTCTTGGCTGTAGCGTTGGGCATAAAGTAATTGTCCCAAACTATACATGTGTTTCAAATATTTCTGCAGTTGCTCAATGTGGCGCAACCCCAATTATAGTCGAAGTAGAAAGACAAACATTAGGTATAAACTTGGAAGATTTAAAAAAAGCAATTAAAAAGTTTAAACCAAAAATATTACAATTAGTTCACGTATACGGCTGTCCTGCCAAAAATACAAAAGAAATAGTCAAGCTATGTAAAAAACATAATATTAAAATGATTGAAGATTTTAGTGAGTCACTTGGAGGAGAATTTGATAATAAAAAATTAGGTAATTTTGGAGATATAGGCATCTGTTCAATAAGATCAGAAAAAATGATTGGTGTTGGTGAGGGTGGTGTAATTTTTACTAAAAACAAAAAACTCTTCAATAAAATTAGAAAATTAGGTTCAAGAAATTCGCCATTCAGAGGTTCAAGAGACCCTTATTGGAAAAAATATTTTTCTTCGGGCGAGGGTTATAATTATTTATTACCTCATCTCTTGGGCAGTTTAGCAAGAGCACAAATTGAAAGATTTCAAAAAAAATTATTACCAAAAAAAATAATGATAGGAAAATTATATAAAAAATATTTTAACGATGAAAATATCTCAATTACACAAAATCCAATTAAGAGCTCAAAACCTGTTTATTGGTTAAATAGTATATATTTCAAAAAACTTAATAAAACAAAAGTTAGAAAAATTGCGTCTTTTTTAGAAAAAAAAGGTATTGAAGTAAGGTCTGGATTTTGGCCTTTGAATAATCTAAGTGGTTTTCGCTCTAAATATGTTGGAAGTAAAAAAGTGAGCATGGATATATTTGATAAAAGTTTAGTTCTTCCTTCAAATATCAATTTAACTGAGGCTGATATTAAAAAGTTTAGATCATTGATTAATAAGTTTTTATAATCTGGGAATTTAATGAAAATTCGTGTTGGTTTTATAATAAACTATAATTTAGATAAATGGCTTGGAATAACATATTATTATCAAAATCTTTTTAATACAATTCTAGATCAAAAAGAAAATAATATTGAGATAGTCATATTAACTGACAATCATTTCACAAATGAAGAAAGTAATAAATTTAATGGAATCGAGATTATTAGATCAAATCTATTCAATAGAAAATTGAGTCGGTGGAAAACATATCTAAAATTAATTGAAATATTTTTATTTGGAAAAAATAAAAAAATTGAAAATTTTTTAATAAAAAATAAGATAGATATTCTTTCTCACACATCAATTTTGGGTAAAAAATCAAAAATACCTTCTATTAAGTACATTCCGGACTTTCAAGAATTGTATTATCCAGAATATTTTAATTGGAAATTAATTATTAAAAGAAAGCTAATGTTATGGTGGGCAATAAAACACTCTAATAAGATAATCCTTTATTCAAAATCTATAAAAAATGATATGGACAAAGTTTTTCGTACTAGTAAAGAAAAAGTCTGTTATTTACCCTACTGTACCAATATAAATAATAATATTAAATTACTTACGTCTGATGATTTAAGAAAAAAATTTAATATAGAAAATGATTTTTTCTATTTACCAAATCATTTTTGGAAACATAAAAATCATATAACTGTATATAAAGCTGTAGATCTTATAAAAAAGAAATATAATAAAAAAATTTTATTAATCACCACAGGGGAAAAAAATGATTATAGAAACCCAACTTACAATGGTGATCTAGAAAATTTTATTATTGATAATAAATTAAATAACAACATTAAGCATTTAGGTATTGTGTCTATGAATGAAGTTTATTCATTAATTAAACATAGTAAAGCAGTTATAAATCCATCCTATTTTGAGGGCTGGGGAACTTCAGTTGAGCACGCAAGATATTTCAATAAGCATGTTATTGCATCAAATATTGATATCCATTTAGAACAAAATAAATTTCATATTTCTCAAAACATTAATTCAGAACATTCAAAAAAATTTTGTCACTATTTTAATCCAAAAGACCATGAAGAATTGGCAAATTTAATATTTAGAATTTCAGCCTTAGATGATAAATTAGAAAAAGAAAATATTTCTTTTTATGTTGATAATCATAAAAAAATAGTTCGTGAATTTTATCTTAATTACTTAAGTATAATAAGATCTATTATATAAATTTATTAATTCTATTTTTTTTATACCAATCAAATGTATTTAAAATTGCTCGATTTTTATCAGTAAATTTTATTGTTTTTAATAGTTTTTTTAATCTTTTATTATCTCCATGAGTATTCATCACGTCGAGTTTATTTCTCTTTATTTTTTTTAACTTTATAGAATATCCTTTAAAGTAACTTAAAATTTTCAATAAAGAAATTGGCTCACTTGAGCAAATATTAAAAATTTGATGTTGATGAAATTTTTTGTTGATCAAAGATAACATTATTTTTGTTACATCGTGAATATATGTAAAATCTCTTAAATGTTTACCATAATTATTAATTTCTAAAGTTTTTTTATTAATTATAGATTTGAATAATTTAAATAGGAACATATCTGGCCTTCCCCATTCACCAAAAATTGTAAAGAATCTCAAACCAACCATCTGAATTTTATATTTTTTTGAGTAAAAATTTGCTAACTGCTCATTGAATTTTTTTGTTTTTGCATACAAACTAATAGGTTTAATTTTAAATGTTTCTTTCCAAGGGTAGTTTGAATTTTCACCATAAACTGAGCTTGAGGACGCATAAAATATTTTTTTAATCTTTTTTTGTTTAGAAATTTCCATCATATTTATAAATCCGGTAATGTTAGATGAAATGTATTTTTGTGGTTTTAAAACTGAATAACGAACGCCTGCTTGGGCGGCAAGATGAATAACTATATCAATCTTGATTTTTTTTAGGACATCATTAAATTTTTTAAAGTCAGATATATCAATTTTAAAAAATTTAAAATGCCTAAATTTTTTTAGTTCTTTTATTCTTAAATTTTTATAATCTGATGAATAGTAATTATTTAAGTTATCGATACCATATATTTTATGATTTTTAATTAATAGACTTTTTGATATAGAAAAACCTAAAAATCCAGCAGCTCCTGTTATCAATATATTCATAGAATTATTTTTTTAATATGTCTTAGAAATTTATAAATAAAAATTATCAAAACTAATATCTTATTTTGTTTGTTATCCAATCTAATTCTAATTTCTTCTTTAAAATGATCTATAAATCTTACTCTACTAGAAAAACCACCTCTTCCAAATATTCCAAATAGTTCATTTTTTTTTGTCCCTACTCCCTGCATTTTATGTTTAACAATCATTCTGAAAAAATAATCATAGTCTGATGAATATTTATATTTTAAATTGTAATTACCAACTATTTTGGAAGAATTTCTTTTTATAAAAAAACCAGTTGAATGACTTGAATAAAAACCCCAGCTCCAATGAATTTTGTATGGCCTATATCCATATAAAACTCCCCAATGTTTTCTGACTGATCCAAATATAAAATCTGCATCTGGAAAATTTTTTATATATTTTTTTAAATAATAAAATGCCTTTGTTGTATATCTATCATCGGCATTCAAAAATCCAATATATTCACCTTTGGCTACTTTCATTCCTTTATTGAAAGCATCGTAAATTCCTTTATCTTTTTTACTTGTCCAATATTTTATTTTTGATTTATATTTTTTAATAATCTTAAGTGTATTGTCAGTTGAACCCCCATCTATAACAATATGTTCATAAGATAAATTTTTTTGTTTATAAAGACTTTTAAAACACCTCTCTAAAGTTTTGTCAGCATTATATACAACTGTAATTATAGAGATTTTTGGTTTGCTAATAATTTTTTTTTTTAACATAAAAAATATTAGTAAATTTATATTTAGTCCTTTATGCTATTATAATTTGCAGTGTATGGAATTTTAATTGGAACATTTGTTTTTTTCAAATATGGAATTTTATTTAATGGATTAAATCTTTCTGTCACTGTGATTCTAACATGTTTTTTTTTATTATTAGGATAACCACAATGGATTAATGAATTAATCATAAAAACTGCAGATCCAGATTTTACCTCAAGATTGACTTTTTCAAAATTATTGTAAATTTTCGGATGTATATTTGTAAAATTACTTGTCCATCTTTTTTTACCATTAGGATCTTTTGTAGAGTGTTTAAAAAAACCTTGTTTATGAGAACCTTTGTAAACAGTTAAACCACCAGTATCCTTATTTGTGTCAAAAAGAGGTGTCCATAATAAGATACCATCAACAGAAAACATGTTTGTTTCTTGGTGTGGTAAAAGGATATGTTTATTTGAGTCATCATGAACGTGGATACAAGGTCTTGATGAAAAGATTACCTTGGTTTTAAAATATCTTTTTACAAGTTCAATTATTTTTTTATTGTGAACAAATTCAAATAACGTCAAATTGTAATTGGCCATATCATACCAATTACCTTTTAATTTATTATTATATCTT
>CACGKH010000028.1 GCA_902573585.1 uncultured Pelagibacteraceae bacterium | reverse complement strand
ACCGACAATTTAAATAAATCTAATTTTTTTATAAATAATCTTGATATAAATTTAATTTGTGAAAAACCAAAAGTTTCTAAGTACCGAAACAAAATAATTAATTCGATATCAAGTCTAATGGGTATAAACAAAGATCTTATAAACCTGAAAGGAAAAACAGCAGAAAAATTAGGTTTAATAGGAAAAGAAAAGGCAATAGCTTGTGAGGTAATAATTTCAATTACAAAATATGATTAAAATTTTAAATACACTTTTTGTTACGTTATTTGGTTTAGGTAAGATTCCAAAAATACCTGGTACATTTGGATCATTAGCTACAGTGATTGTGTTTTACTTTTTATTTCATATTATAGAAATATCTTCTGATATTATATTGATTAGTTTAATAGTTATTTTTATTTATTCTTTTTCGGCTGTCGCAGCACATATCAAAAATAAAGAAAATAAAGATCCAAAAGAGGTAGTTATTGATGAGTTCATTGGTCAATCTATTCCAATTTATCTCTATGAAATCTCACATGGAACAGAAAAGTCACCCGATGAGGCATTAATTTTTTATGGTATTTGTTTTATTTTGTTTAGATTTTTTGACATAGTAAAACCATTTCCAGTTAGTTTTTTTGATAAAAATTTCAAAAACAGTTTTGGTGTTGTCATGGATGATGTTTGTGCAGGATTCTATGTTGTTTTATCTTTAATTTGTTTTATGGTTTTAAGTAGTTATCTTGTCTAATGAAATCTTTAGTAAAAAAATTAATTAAGAAAAAACTTAAAATTTCATTTGCTGAATCTTGTACAGGCGGATTACTTGCCAGCTCAATTACTTCAATAAGTGGGTCATCAAAAATATTTAATTTAGGTTTAATTACTTATTCAAATCAAGCAAAAATCAAATTTCTAAATGTAAATAAAAATATTATTAAAAAATATGGTGCTGTAAGTCATGAATGCTGTTTAGCTATGGTTGATAATTTATCTAAAATATCAAAAGCTAATATTAATGTTTCAATTACTGGCATAGCGGGTCCAAATGGTGGCACAAAACAAAAACCTGTTGGTCTTGTTTATATAGGAATAAAAAGAGGTAATAAAACACAAATAAATAAGTGTTTTTTTAAAAATAAAAAAAGATCATCTATACAAAAGGCAACTGTTAAAAAAGCTTTAAATTTAGTTCTAAGAATTTCCAAATAACTCTTCGGCCCTCTTCTGGAAAGCATCAGCTATTTTATCTAGACCAAATTGAAAAGATTTAGTCATAACTATATTCAAAAATTTATTTTCAATCTCAAAATCAATATCAAAAAAAATTTCTGTTCCATTTTCATGTTTTTTGAAATGCCAAGTATTTTCAAGATGGTTTAATGGTCCACCAATATTGGTGACTTTTATTGTGCTTTCTTTTTTATTAAATCTAACATCACTTTTATAAGTATCTTTAAAAGGTCCCTTGCCTATTGTTAAGTCAGCAATTATTAATATTAAATCTCCTTCGTTATTTCTTTCATAAACTTTTGCATCTAAACAAAAAGGGACGAACTCTGGATATTTTTCTATATCAAGAACTAAATCAACTAATTGATCTTTGTTACATTCAATTAATCTCTTAACTGAAGCCTTTGGCATTAATGAATATTAATTCTTTTTTGTTGAAGTTTAGCAAAATCTTCATCTGCATGATAAGAAGATCTTGTTAAAGGTGATGATGAAACTAACAAAAAACCTTTTGCTTTAGCAATAGCTCCAAGTTCTTCAAATTCTTGTGGTGTATAATATCGTTCTAAAGGAAAATGTTTTACAGATGGCTGAAGGTATTGACCAATAGTTAAAAAATCAACATCAGCAGATTTAAGATCGTCCATCACCTGAAAAATTTCATCTTTGCTTTCACCAAGTCCAACCATTATTCCAGATTTAGTAAAAATATTTTTATTAATTTTTTTTGCATTTTTTAAAAGCTCCAAAGAAGCAAAATATCTTGAACCTGGTCTAACTTTTAAATAAAGACTTGGTACAGTTTCAATGTTGTGATTAAACACATCAGGGTTAGCCTCTAAAACTTTTTTATAAGCCTCACCCTTTCTTAAAAAATCAGGTGTTAAAACTTCAATTGTTGTATTTGGATTTGTTTTCCTAGTTTGATTAATTACATCATAAAAATGGTTTGAACCGCCATCATCTAAGTCATCTCTATCTACTGAAGTAATAACAACATGTTTTAAATTTAATTTTTTAACTGCTTGAGAGATCTTTATAGGTTCAAGTTCATCAAGTTTATCTGGCTTGCCTGTTTTAACGTCACAGAAAGCACATGCTCTTGTGCAGGTATCGCCCATTATCATAAATGTTGCATGTCTTTTGCTCCAACACTCAGTTATATTAGGACAGTTTGCTTCCTGACAAACGGTTACTAAATTATTCTTATTTACAATAGTTTTTGTTAAAAAAAACTCTTTACTATTAGAAAGTTTAGATCTTATCCAATCAGGTTTTTTTTTAATTGGATTAATTGGATTCTTAACTTTTTCAGGGTGTCTTGGTCTAATTTTCTGTGTCATTAGTTTTATCTATATAAATAGTCTCATTTTTTTTTCCAAATAAAAATCTTTCTCTAATCAAAGTTTCGATATAATCAAGATCTAGATTGTCACTTAATAACGAATTCTTAAAATCCAAGTCTTTTATTTGATTTGATAACAAGAATTCCTTATTTTGCAGATTATTTAAAATTTGTTTTTTTTCAAAGTATGAAATAAGGCCTCTTTGACCCGACAAAAGATTAAAGAAAAAATATAAAATTAAAAATGTAGATATTAATAAAAAGTAGTTTTTTTTTAAACTTTTAAGCATTAATGAATCTTATTCATTCTGGCTTTTTTTCCAAGGTGTTCTTCTATACGTATTAATTGATTATATTTAGCAACTCTCTCAGATCTTGCTAGAGATCCGGTTTTTATTTGACTTGAATTAGTTCCTACTGCTAAATCAGCAATAAATGTATCTTCACTGTCTCCTGATCTATGAGAAATAATCGTTCTAAATCCAATAATTTGAGCAAATTTAATTACATCTAAAGTTTCCGAAACAGTGCCTATTTGATTGAGTTTAATCAAAATTGCATTTGAAGATATATTCAAAAAACCTTTTTTTAATCTTTCAAGATTTGTTACATAAAGATCATCTCCTACGATTTGAACTTTTTTTATTGATTTCATTAATTTATTCCAAGCTATCCAATCATTTTCAGCAAATGGGTCCTCGATTGATTTAATGTTATATTTTTTAATTATTTTTTTATATTCAACAATAGATTTATTAACTGACACATAATTTTTTGAATGAATAGAATATTTATTTTTCTTATATAACTCATTTGCGGCAACATCTAAACAAATTGAAACATCTCTTCCATTTATAAAACCTGACTTTTTAATAGCTGTTACAATTAAATCTAAAGCTTGATTATTATTATTTATCATTGGTGCAAAACCACCTTCATCTCCCACAGAGGTTGATAAACCTCTTGATTTAATAATTTTACTTAAATTTTTAATTACTATAAAACAAATTCTCATTGCTTCTGAAAAACTTTTTGCCCTATCAGGCCTGATCATAAATTCTTGAATTCTTAGGCCGTTATTTGCATGCGCTCCTCCGTTAATTATATTCATTAATGGATAGGGTAATTTATAATTATTTTTGATTAAAAAAGTTTTATATAAAGGTATTTTTCTTGTTTTAGCTGAAAGTTTCTTAACAGCCATTGATACAGCAAGTATAGCATTAGCACCTAGTTTAGTTTTTTGTCTAGTCCCATCTAAATTTATCATTAAAGCATCTACTCTTTCTTGATTGTGAATACTTTGACCTTTTAATTTTTTTGAAATTTTTGTATTAACCAGATGTATTGCACTCAAAACACTTTTTCCTAGGTATCTTTTATTATTTATATCTCTTTTTTCAAAAGCTTCATAAGTTCCAGTAGAAGCACCTGAAGGACATATAGCACTGGCACTTAAATTTTTTGTAAAAACTTCTGCCTCAACAGTAGGATTTCCTCTACTGTCAAAAACTTGACGAGCCTTTACTTTTAAAATTTTACTCACTAATTTTTTATTAAGTTATCAATATCTGTTAGTTGTTTTAATAAATTTTCTAACTTATCTAACGGCACCATGTTTGGTCCATCTGATGGAGCATTATCTGGGTCTTGATGAGTTTCAATAAATACTCCAGCAACACCAACTGCAACTGCGGCTCTTGATAAATATTCTACAAATTCTCTTTGTCCACCACTTTTTTCCCCTAATCCTCCAGGTTGTTGAACTGAATGTGTTGCATCAAAAATAACTGGATAACCATTCTTTGCCATTATTGGTAAAGATCTCATATCTGAAACAAGTGTGTTATATCCAAAACTTGCACCCCTTTCTGTGACTAATATATTTTTGTTTCCTGAGTCTGAAATTTTTTTAGTTACATTAACCATATCCCAGGGAGCTAAGAATTGACCTTTTTTAACATTAATAATCTTATTAGTTTTAGCAGCTGCAATTAATAAATCTGTTTGCCTACACAGAAAAGCTGGTATTTGAAGTACATCAGCATGTTTACTCACAATAGAGCATTGTTCTATATTGTGAATGTCAGTCAATATGGGAACATTTAATTCTTTTTTGATTTTGTCAAATATAGGAAGCGAAGCCTCTAAACCTGCTCCTCTCTTTCCCTTTAGACTTGTTCTATTAGCTTTATCAAAAGATGTTTTATAAATAAATCCAAGATTAAATTTATTAGTAATTTCTTGAATTTTACCTGCCATATCCATTGCATGCTGCTCTGTTTCGAGTTGACAAGGGCCGGCTATAATACAAATTTTATTATCATTAGAGATTTCTATTTTTCCGCAATTAACTTTTACACTATTCATTTATGATTTTTTGATGCCTTGATAAATGATGAGAATAAAGGATGAGGAGCCAAAGGTCTAGATTTAAATTCAGGATGAAACTGAACACCTATAAACCATGGGTGATTTCTAAGCTCAATTATTTCAGGTAACTCACCATCTGGTGATAAACCTGAAAAAATCATACCATTTTTCTCAAATTTTTCCTTATAAGCTATGTTGACCTCGTATCTGTGGCGATGTCTTTCTTTAATCAAATTTTTTTTATAAATTTTCTTTATCATTGAATTATCTTTTAATTTTGCATCATAAGAGCCCAATCTCATGGTACCTCCTAAATCTTTATCAGTACCTTTAATTTTCTTTCCATCTTTAGTCCATTCATTTAGTAAACCAATAATATGAAGGCCCTTTTTATCAAACTCACTTGAAGTGGCTTTTTTTAAATTAAGTTTATTTCTAGCAAATTCTATAATAGCCATTTGCATTCCATAACAAATACCAAAAAATGGAATTTTATTATTTCTAGCATATTTAATTGCTTCAATTTTTCCGTCAGTACCTCTTTTGCCAAAACCTCCTGGAATTAAAATTCCAGAAATATTATTAAGTTTTGATCTTATTTCTGATATTTTAAGTTTTTCAGAGTCAATTCTTACTAAATTAACTTTAACATTATTTTCTATACCGCCATGTGTAAGAGCTTCATCAAGAGATTTATAAGCATCTTTTAGCTCTACATACTTTCCAATAATAGCTATGTTTACTTGTTTTTTGGTTTGTAAAATAACTTTAGTGATTTTTTTCCAAGGAGTTAAATTTACAGGTTTTTTCGATTTTAATTTGAAATAATCTAAAACTTGAATATCTAATTTTTCTTTAAAAAAACTAATAGGTGCTTCATAAATTGTTTTTACATCAACTGTTTCAATTACATTTTTAATATCCACATTACAAAATAATGATATTTTTTTTCGATGTTCTAATGGTATTGGTCTTTCTGATCTACAAATGATTATATCAGGCTGAATACCAATACTTCTTAACTCTTTAACTGAATGTTGTGTTGGTTTGGTTTTAATTTCATCTGATGATTTTAAATACGGAACAAGTGTTAAATGTATGAATAATGAATTTTTTTTTCCAATATCATTTGCAAATTGTCTGATTGCTTCAACAAATGGTAAACTTTCGATATCTCCAACTATTCCTCCAATTTCACAAATAACAAAATCTTCTTTTGATGAATCATTTTTTATAAATTCTTTTATACGATCTGTTATATGGGGAATTACTTGAACTGTTTTTCCTAAGTATTTACCTTTACGTTCTTTTTTTAGAACATCATTATAAATCTTCCCTGTTGTAATATTATCTGATTTCTTTGCTGACACACCTGAAAATCTCTCATAATGGCCTAAATCTAAATCTGTTTCTGCACCGTCGTTTGTTACAAAAACTTCTCCATGTTGAAAAGGGCTCATTGTTCCTGGATCAATATTTAAATATGGGTCTAGTTTTCTCAGTCTTACTTTATAACCTCGTGATTGAAGTAAATATGCTAAAGATGCAGAAGAGAGACCTTTACCTAAGGAAGAAACCACGCCGCCCGTGACAAATATAAATCGCGCCATGGAATTATCTTATAGCGAATAAAAAAGTAATTGGAAAGAATTAATTGTTATTTTCTGGAATTGCCGGTGTATCTTCGGTTTTTTCTTCAACAGTGTCTAAAACTGAAGAAGTCGGAGCCAAGTCACCTCTTGAAATAATAGTAAGACCTAAGCTACATATAATAAAAAGAGTAGCAACGATTGCCGTGGCCTTTGTCATGAAATTACCAGCTGACCTTGAAAACATAAAGCTTTCTTGAGAAACTCCAATTCCAAGAGCACCACCTTCAGATTTTTGCATTAAAACCAATAATACTAAAATGACAGCAAAAACGATGTTTAGAACTAACAATATATTTTCCATTGGGGTTAATTATATGTTTTTTTAATTATATCAATAAATTTTTTTGGATCTTGAGATGCCCCACCTATTAAAAAACCATCTATATTATTAATAGACTTCAATTCGATAATATTTTTTGGATTTACAGAACCACCATAAAGAACTTTTGAGTTCCTAATTTTTGTCTTTATAAAATTAATAGTATCAAATAAATCATTTGATTTCGGAATTAAACCACTGCCAATAGACCAAACCGGTTCATAAGCTATTATAACTTTATTCTTATTTTTAACCTTATTTAAACCTAAACTAATTTGTTTATTTAAAACCTGTTTAGTATTTTTTTTTCTTTTTTCTTTTAATGTCTCTCCAATACAAAAAATTACTTTTAAACCAGATTTTAGAGCAGATTTGATTTTAAGATTAATAAGTTTATTTGTTTCACCAAACTGTCTATTTTCAGAATGACCAATGATAATATATTTCGCACCAACATTTTTTAACATATTTGAGTTTATCGAACCAGTAAAAGCACCGTAATTTTCATGTTCATGACAATTTTGAGCACCAACAATAATATTGGTATTTTTAAGTTTTTTGGACATGGGACGTATTAAAGTACTAGGTGGACAATAAATTATTTTAACTAATTTCTTTTTTTTGAAGCTTTTAAAAAAATTGACTACTTTATGCAGTGAATTTAAAGAATTTAAACTTCCAAACATTTTCCAATTAGCAATAAAATACATATATTTATTTGTCATCTGGTATAATTTAATCTATAGGTTTGCTTTTTATAGATCAATAAATTTATAAAGTAATGATAAGTAGTTTTAGAAAATTTGCCAAAACTAAATTTGCTGGCTTGCTGGTTATGATCATGATCATCCCGTTTGTTTTCTGGGGAATGGGCGGTATGTTTAGTAGTGGGAATACCAATAATATAGCAAAAATTAATAAAACAAATATTTCAACACAGGAATTTATAGATTATCTAAATAAATCAGGCATCCCTCAAGAGACGATTAAAAATAACTTAAACAACAATATTATTCAAGAAATACTATCAGGATTAATCTCTACAACATTACTAGAGTTAGAGGTTAAAGATTTTGGCATTATTATTTCTGAAAATACACTTCTCAAAAAAATTAAAAAAAACAAAAATTTTTTAGATGAAGATGGAATTTTTCAAAGAATTAAATATGAAAAATTTTTACTTGAAAATAATCAATCTGCACCAGCATTTGAATTAAGATTAAGAGGTAGGGAATTACAAAAAAATTTATTTGATTATATTGGAGCTGGAACTGTATCAC
>CACGKH010000027.1 GCA_902573585.1 uncultured Pelagibacteraceae bacterium | reverse complement strand
TTTTGGTTTTATTCCGTTAATAGCAGGGACATCTTTCATTGCTTTTATTGCTATGCTAGTTGCTGTTCCTGTTGGTTTGTTTTCAGGAATTTATATGGCTGAATATGCTTCAATTAAAGTAAGAAGAGTATCTAAACCAATTATTGAAATTTTAGCAGGTATACCAACTGTAGTTTATGGTTTCTTTGCTGCATTAACTGTTGGACCTTTTTTTAGACAAGTAGGTGAAAATTTAGGATTAACTGTCTCATCTGAGAGTGCTTTAGCTGCAGGATTAATTATGGGTATTATGATTATACCTTACGTTTCCTCTTTATCTGATGATGTAATAAATTCTGTACCACAATCATTAAGAGATGGTTCATACGCTGTAGGAGCAACTAAGTCAGAAACTATCAAACAAGTTGTAATCCCTGCGGCACTGCCTGGTATAATAGGATCAGTTTTATTAGCAGTATCAAGAGCGATAGGTGAGACAATGATAGTTGTAATGGCAGCTGGTCTCGCAGCAAATTTAACAATTAATCCTTTAGAGTCTACCACAACAATTACAACTCAAATTGTTATGATCCTTGTTGGTGACCAAGAATTTGATAGTCCAAAAACCCAGTCTGCTTTTGCTTTAGGACTTACATTATTTATAGCAACACTAGTATTGAATTATATTGCTCAAAGAGCTGTTAAAAAATATAGAGAAAAATATGACTAAAGAAGAAAGATTAAAAAAAAGACATCAAGCTGAAAAGAGGTTTAGATTTTATGGTTTAACATCTATTTTTGTAGCTTTGTTATTCGTTGTTATTTTAGTTCAAAATATTTTCTCAAAAGGAAGTTCAGCTTTTAAAAAAACAGTAATCACAACTGAGATTTTCTTTGATCAGGAGTTACTAGAAATTCAAAATGGTGCATCTGAAGAAGATATAATGGAAGCTGATTTTTATGATCTAATGATAGAAAATTTAATAAAGGCTTATCCAGCAAAAGATAGAGATGAAGAAGATGAATTATTGAGGCTATTTAGTGGTGACGCTGAAATTGAGATTAAAAAAGCCTTTTTAAAAGATAATAACTTAATAGGTAAAACAATCACGTTAGATTTAACAGCCTCAGATGACATTGATCAATTACATAAAGGCAATTATCCAAGAGATCTCCCAGAAGAAAGAAGAAGAATCTCTGACTTTCAATTAGTTATATATGATTATTTTGTTGAAAATAAAAAGATAAGTAAAAATTTTAACAATTATTTCTTTAACAATGGTGACTCTAGAGATCCAGAACTAGCAGGTATAGGTGGAGCTTTAGTTGGATCTTTTTATAGTATTTTAATTTGTTTGTTATTAGCTTTTCCTGTAGCTGTTCTAGCTTCAATTTATTTGGAAGAGTTTGCCCCTAAAAATAAAATTACAGATTTTATTGAAATCAATATAAACAATTTAGCAGCAGTGCCTTCCATTGTTTACGGTTTACTTGCTCTTCAGATTTTACTTGCTACTATACAATTGCCTCGATCAACACCATTAGTTGCTGGAATAACTTTAGCGTTAATGACTTTACCAAGAATTATCATTCCATGTAGAGCATCATTAAAAGCTGTTCCACCTTCTATAAGAGAAGGTGCTCTCGCTGTTGGTGCATCCAAGTTCCAATCTGTTTTTCACCATGTTGTGCCATTAGCATTACCTGGAACTTTATCAGGAACTATAATTGGATTAGCTCAAGCTTTAGGTGAAACAGCACCACTTATCTTAATTGGTATGGTTGCATTTGTTGTTGATATTCCTTCAAGTCCAGTTGATCCATCTTCTTCATTACCAGTTCAAGTTTATTTATGGTCTGAGTCTGCAGAAAGAGGCTTTGTTGAAAAAACTTCAGCAACTATTATGATGCTCTTAACCTTTTTAATTGTAATGAATTTCGTTGCAGTATATTTAAGACAAAAATTTGAAAAACGATGGAACTAAATGAGTAATATCAAAATAAAATCAAAAAATTTGGATGTTTTTTATGGTGATAAACAAGCGTTGTTTGACGTCAATTTAGATTTAAATGAAAAAGAAGTCACTGCATTAATTGGACCATCTGGTTGTGGAAAGTCCACTTTTATAAGATGCATTAATAGAATGAATGATGTTATCGATATTTGTAAAGTTACAGGAAATATTGAAATGGATGGTATGGACATTAATGACAAAAATTTAGATGTAGTTGCATTAAGAGAAAAAGTTGGAATGGTTTTTCAAAAACCCAATCCATTTCCAAAAAGCATATATGATAATATTTCTTATGGCCCTAAAATTCATGGTAAAGGTGAAACCAAAAGTGAATTAGACGAAATTGTCGAAAATAGTTTAAGAAAATCTGCACTATGGGAAGAGGTAAAAGATAGATTAGATGAACCGGGTACAAGTTTATCTGGTGGTCAACAACAAAGACTTTGTATAGCTAGAGCTATATCAGTTAATCCTGAAGTAATTTTAATGGATGAACCTTGTTCTGCTTTAGATCCAATAGCTACCGCAAAAATTGAGGAATTAATTGATGAATTAAAAAAAACATATACTATTGTTATAGTGACACACTCGATGGCTCAAGCTGTACGAGTTTCACAAAAAACAGGGTTTTTTCACTTAGGAAAGTTAATTGAAGTTGGAAAAACTGAGAAAATTTTTAAAAATCCTGACAATAAAATGACACAAGATTATATTACAGGTAGATTTGGATAAATTATGAGCAATGAACATACAGTAAAGTCATACGAAGAAGAGCTTCAATTTCTTAAAGACTCATTAATTAAAATGGGAAGTTTGACCGAGTCTCAATTGAGTGATGCAATGGATGCGGTAATTAAAGTTGATAAGGACTCAATTGATAAAATAATTAAGAGTGATGAAGAAATTAATAAATTTAGATCTAAGATAGATACCCAAATAATGAATTTATTAGTTAAAAGAGCACCTATGGCAATTGATTTAAGGGAAACAATTAGTTCATTAAAAATTTCTCAAGATTTAGAAAGAATAGGAGATCTATCAAAAAGTAATGCAAAAAAAGTTAAGCCTTTACCCCTAGATTTGCCAGATGAATTATTAGGAAATTTAAAAAGACTTGGAGAACTCGTTATGAAACAACTAAACGATGTTCTTGATAGCTATGTTAACAAAAACTTTGATAAAGCTAAAGAAGTTTGGGAAAAAGATGAACAAGTTGATGACTTAACTTATATTGCAATGGAAAGTGTAATAGATTTTTTATCTAAAGATAAAAAAAATTTAGATTTCTCTACTCATTTAATTTTTGCCACAAAAAACTTAGAAAGAGCAGGAGATCATATAACTAATATAGCTGAAACAGTTTGTTATTTAGTCAAAGGTGAATATTTAAAAGGTAGCAGACCAAAGGGTAAAGTAATTCAAGAATAACAAGATGAAAGGTAAAATTTTTATTATTGAAGATGAAGCTTCAATAATTCAATTAGTCCAACTAAATTTAGAAAAAGAAGGTTTTATTGTTGCTTCATCTTTAAATGGGAATGAAGGTTTAAAAGAATTAAAAAAATTTGAGCCTAATTTACTCTTACTAGATTGGATGTTGCCAGATTTATCAGGTATTGATGTTTGCAAAAATATTCGAAAAGATAATAATTTTAAGAACTTACCTATTATTATGCTAACAGCAAAAGGTGAAGAAGAGGACAAAATTAAAGGTCTTGAAAGTGGTGTAGATGATTACATTACAAAACCATTCAGTTTTAATGAACTTTCTGCACGAATAAAAGCTGTTCTGAGAAGATCTGATCCTAATATAGTTGCCAATGATTTGATATTTGAAGATTTAAAATTAGATAGAATAGAAAAGAGAGTCTTTAGAGATGAAAAAGAAATTCAACTTGGCCCAACAGAATTTAGATTGTTAGAATTTTTTTTAACAAACCCTAAGAGAGTTTATTCAAGAGATCAAATATTAGAAACTGTTTGGCCCAATAATGTTAATGTGGAAAGTAGAACCATAGATGTCCATATAAGAAGATTAAGACAGTCAATAAATATTAAAGACAAAAAAGAATTAATCAGAACGGTTAGATCTTCAGGATACTCTTTGGTTTAAACTAATTCTTTTCTAAAAATAATCTTTTAACAATAAATACAGCAATTAACATTCCTACAAGTTCAGCTAAAATATAATAAGGAGTGTTTAAATAACTAATACCAGTAAAAGACTCTGTAAATGTTCTAGCAATTGCAACAGCTGGATTTGCAAATGAAGTTGAAGAAGTAAACCAATAACCAGCAGTAATATAAAGACCAACACTAGCAGCAACAGTAATTTTGCCTGACTTCATGGAGCCAAAAATTATTATTATAAGCCCCAATGTTGCTATTACCTCAGATGTGAATATGTAAATTCCATCTCTTGACTTAGTAGATAATTCATAAATTTCATGTTCAAAAAAGAAATTAGCTAAACCAACACCAATCAAGCAACCAACCAATTGAGCAATGATATAGTAGGGCAATAGTTTCTTTTTTAATTTACCTGTTATTGTCATTGCGATACTTACAAATGGATTAAAGTGAGCTCCTGATACATCAGCAAATACTGTAATAAGGACAAATAAACCTGCTCCTGTTGCTATTGTGTTTGCAATTAACATCACAGCAACGTCATTAGTTAAGTTTTCAGCCATTAAACCTGAGCCAACAATAATCATTACTAAAAAACAACTGCCTAATAGTTCAGCAAGAAAATAACGACTTTTATTTTTCATTAAGTAGTTCCTTTATTCTTTTATGAATATTATTGTAAACTTTTTCTATTATTTCATCTTTTTTATTTAAGTCATTTGTTTCATTAAGTAATTTAACAGGATCCTCTATATCCCAATGAATTATCTGATCTTTATTTGGCCAAATAGGGCAGACTTCGTTATTGGCATTATTACAAACTGTAACAACGTAATCCATTTTTATCTGACTTTTAATAAATACACTAAAATTTTTAGACTGATAATTTGAAAGATCGTAATGTTTTGATAATAAATAATTCTTCACATCTTCATTAATTTTTCCCGTTGGATTACTTCCAGCACTAAAACCTTTATACAAATCATCATACTCGTTGTTTATTATACTTTCAGCAATAATACTTCTTGCTGAATTACCTGTGCATACGAACAATATATTCTTCATTTAAAAAATAACTTTATAAATACCAATTACAAACAATGGAATTTGTAATCCAAAGTTTGTTAAGATTGCTTTATCTTTGCTCATAAATCCTGCAATAGTCCATCCAACAACTCCTAATCCATGAAAATATATATTTAATGGATATATATTTAAATTAGTAAGAAGTATTCCCACTAAAACTAAAAACGTACTGATCCACTTTAGATATTTTTTTATAAACATAAAATTTCCTTTCGTTATTATTATTTCAGTTATGTTAAGAATTTATTAAAATAAAGAATTATCTACACTTTTTACATAATCCAAAAAACTCAAGATTGTATTTACTATATTTCATACCATCTTTGTCTTTGAAATTAGTTAAGTATTTAGAAAGACTTGAACTGCTAATTTCTGTTACTTTTTCACAGATTTCACAGATTGAAAATGCAGTAGCTTTTGATACCTGACAGCTTGAATTTTGACAGGCTAGAAAGGCATTTCTACTTTCAATTTTATGAATTTTTCCTATTTCAACCAGCTTATCTAGCGCTCGATAAACTTGTAATGGAGCTTTGATACCTTTTTTTTGAACATTAAAAAGTATCGCGTAAGCTTTCATTGGCTCTGATGATTTATTAATTAAATCAAAAACTATTTGCTGATTTTTTGAAAGAGTTTGCATTTTATTCATTCTATTGATTCCTCTTAATTTTTCAATTTAATCGATTGTTTTATGTTTAATAATGACAAGATAAATAAGAATAAAGAAGCTGCAATAATTGATGGTCCAGAAGCAGTATTAAATTCCAATGAAGAAAATAATCCCAAAATCACAGATAACAATCCACCAATGATTGAATAAATTACCATCTTCTGAGGACTTGATGAAATATTTCTAGCCATTGCAGCAGGTATGATTAACATTCCTGTAATTAGTAATAAGCCAACCATCTTTATTGATATTGCAATGATTGCTGCCATTAAGATTGTAAATATAGCTTTAGCTCTATCAGGATTTAATCCTTCAGCTTCTGCCAATTCATAATTAACTGTTGATGCAAATAAAGGTTTCCAAATTAATTTTAGCACTAAAAGGATTAATGCTCCTCCAATCCATATAATTAAAAGATCATCAACAGTAACAGCCAATATATCTCCAAATAATAATCCCATAATATCAAATCTAATAAATGATAAAAAACCTATGACCACTAGTCCTACTGCTAACGATGAGTGAGCCAAAAGACCTAGTAAAGCATCACCTGGTAGATTTGTTCTCTTTTGAAGTTGTATTAAAGTTAAAGCTATTAAAGATGAGATAATGAATACCGAGAACGCTATGTTGAATTCCATTGAATAAGCTAATGTTACTCCAAGTAAAGCAGAGTGGGCTAGAGTATCTCCAAAATAAGATAATCTTCTCCAAACAACAAAACACCCAAGAGGTCCAGTAACTATTGCAACCCCAATACCTGCTATTAAAGCTCTTATAAAAAAATCATCTAACATTTAGTTTTTCTTTATTTCACCTTCGCTTGTATGAACATGATCGTGTCTATGCTCATATCTTGATAATATTTGAGAAGCTTGTTCACCAAATAAAGCTTTATATTCATTATTTTTTGCAACATCCATTGGTGAACCTGAACAACAGACATGACCATTTAAACAAACAACGTGGTCTGTAGCGCTCATTACAGTATGTAAGTCGTGAGATATTAATAAGATACCACAATTCAATTCATCAGAAATTTTCTTAATTAGTTCGTATAAAGCAATCTCACCAGTAAAATCTACTCCTTGCACAGGTTCATCTAGTACCAATAATTCTGGTTTTTTTGAAATTGCTCTTGCAAGTAATACTCTTTGAAATTCTCCACCCGATAAGTCACCCAAATTTTTATCTTTAAGGTGAATAACACCAGTCAGAGATAGAGCTTCATCTATTGATTCTTTATCAAGACTTTCAGTTAATACCATGAAATCATTTACTCTTAGCGGCAGTGTCCAATCAATTGAAATTTTCTGTGGAACATAACCAACTTTATTTGTGTATTTTTCAACTGAACCATCAATTTTTTTGTAAATACCTAAAGCAATTTTGGCTGTTGTACTTTTACCTGATCCATTTGGACCAATTAGAGTAACAATTTTACCTTTTTCAACTTGAAGTGATACTCCTTTAACAAGCCACTTATTATTTAAACTAAAACCAGCTTTATTTAACTTCACAAGTATATTTTGATCTGAGCCCATTTTATTCCTTGACTAATAAATGTTATATTATTACATAGTGTTATATTATAACAATTTAATTATACAACATATGAAAAACATTAAAAAATTACCATTTATCTTATCAATACTATCATTCTTAACTATTTTTGTACCAGCAAATGCTGAAATTAAAGTAGTTACTTCAATTAAACCAATTCATTCATTAGCTAGTTATTTAATGGATGGCGTAGCAAAACCAGATTTAATAGTGGATGGCTATGCTTCTCCTCACGGTTTTGCTTTAAAACCATCTCATGCAAAAATGTTACAAAATGCAGATCTTATATTCTGGGTTGGTGAGGATTTGGAAAATTTTTTAGAAAAACCATTAAAATCTGTTGCGAAAAAAGCTGAGAAAATTGAGTTAATGGAAATTAAAGGTTTAACTAAACTTAAATTTAGAGAAAGAAATATTTTTGAAGAACATGATCATGGCCATAAAGAAGATGACCACGATGATCATGCTAAAAAAGAAGATGATCATGATGACCACGATCACGACAAAAAAGAGAAAGAACATGGCCATGATGACCACGGACATGACGATGAACATAAAGAAGATGGTCATGATGACCACGGTCATGAAGGACACGCGCATGGTGAGTATGATCCACATATTTGGTTGGATCCAATGAATGCAAAAGTGATTTTAAGTGAAATGGCAGAACACTTGATCGAGAATGATCAAAAAAATGAAGCTAAATATAAAGCAAATTTAAAAAAAGCACATAAAGACTTAGATAAACTTACTAAGAAAGTAAAATCTGAATTAAACAAAGATTTCAAATCAATCGTTTTTCATGATGCATATCAATACTTTGAAAAAAGATTTGGCATTAATATTCTGGGCGCATTCACTGTAAATACAGACGTAATGCCTGGTGCTGAACAATTAGCTGAAATAAGAGAAATAATTGAGCACGATAAAGTAAGCTGTATATTTTCAGAGCCACAGTTTAATCCTGATATTATTAAGGCTGTAGCAAAAGATACCAATGTTGCAACAGGGGTTATAGATCCATTAGGAGCAACTCTTAATCCAGGTAAAGATCTTTATTTTGATTTAATTGGCAATATGTCAAAATCTTTTAAAGGTTGTTAAATAAAAATTGATCTTTAGTCATAAATAATATCTAATAATGGGATGAGTACAGTTTCCCTTACACTAGATGAAATATTTGATTTAGCTAAAAAAACCTTATTAGCTAATGGATGTGATGATGAAACAGCATCTATTCTTTCTGACTTAATCAGAAATGCTGAAAGAGATGGCTCATTATCTCATGGTTTATTTAGATTACCAGCATATGTAAGTGGATTAAAAAGTGGAAAAATAAATGGCAAAGGAAAGCCAGAAGTTAAAAAGATTTCAGCATCAGTAATTAAAGTTCAAGGTAATAACTGTTTGGCACCAGTTGTTTTAAATAAAGGTTTGCCTGAATTAACTAAAGCTGCAAAAGAAAATGGTGTAGCAGTTCTTGCAATAAATAATTCACATCACATGGCAGCGATGTGGCCTGAAACAGAAAAATTAGCAGAAGAGGGTTTAGTTGCCTTTGCTTGTACATCTTATAAGCCTGCTGTAGCACCTGCTGGAGCAATCAAACCATTATTTGGAACCAATCCAATTTCATTTGCTTGGCCACGACCTGGAAAAACTCCAGTTGTTTATGATATGGCAACAGCATCAATGGCAATGGGTGAAGTACAAGTTGCTAAAAGAGAAGGGCACAAAGTTCCACTTGGAACTGGTTTAACTAAAGAGGGTAAAGAGACGACCGATCCAGGAGCAATTGCAGACGGAGGTGTGTTACTTCCTTTTGGAGGCTACAAAGGTTCTGCAATTGCAATGATGGTAGAGTTAATGGCTGGTGCTTTAGTTGGTGATAATTTTAGTTTTGAAACAGCTGCAAAAGATAACAATGATGGTGGTCCACCAAGTGGAGGTGAATTTATCTTAGCGATATCACCTGATAAAACTGCTGGAACTAATTGGCAAAAACATGCAGATGAATTCTTTGATAAAATGAAATCAATAGGTGAAG
>CACGKH010000026.1 GCA_902573585.1 uncultured Pelagibacteraceae bacterium | reverse complement strand
AAAATATTATTTTAAAAAGTTTCTACAACAGTTAACACTCCACCATTACAAAAAATCAAAAGAATATAAAAATATTTTGAAACATTTGAATTATAATTTAAAAAATGAGGAAATTGAAAAGATCCCATTTTTACCTGTAAATTTGTTTAAGAATATGAAATTAAAAAGTATTTCCGATAAAGATGTTTTTAAAATACTTCGATCATCTGGGACTAGTAAAAATGAATTATCACAAATTTATTTGGATAAAAAAAATTCTAACGATCAAAGAAAAATTTTGTCTAAGATAGTTTCTACAATTCTTGGAAAAAAAAGAATACCGATGCTTATGATTGATACAAAGCCATCTTTAAAAGATAGATCAAACTTTAATGCAAAAATAGCTGCTTTTTTTGGATTTTCTATTTTTGGAACCAATCATACATTTGCATTGAATCCTGATGGATCGATAGCCTATGATGTAATAAATAAATTTTTAGATGAATATGGAAAATCAAATTTCTTTGTTTTTGGCTTTACTAATCAAGTATATGAAAATCTATTCTTAAATTTAAAAACAAATCTCTTAAATCACAATTTCTCTAACGGAATTTTAATTCATGGTGGTGGTTGGAAAAAAATGATTAACATTAAAGTTAATAATGAAAAATTTAAAAAAAATCTTTTTAATAAAATTAAGTTATCAAAAGTTTTTAATTACTACGGCCTAGTCGAACAAACAGGGTCGATATTCATAGAATGTGAGAAATGTTCTAGTCTTGTTACGTCTATCTTTTCAGATATAATTATAAGAGATCAAAACTTTAATGTTCAAATAAATGGTAAGAAAGGATTTATTCAAGTAATTTCATTATTACCATCAAGTTATCCAGGTCACAGTTTATTAACAGAAGACATTGGAGAAATAGTTAGTAATAATTGCGACTGTTCTACAATAGGAAAAAGATTTAAGATTTATGGACGTATAAAAAATGCAGAAATTAGAGGTTGCAGCGATATATAAATGAGAGAAAAAAAATTGGTAAATTATTTAGTTGGAAATCAAAAATTTAGTTTTAATTCTTTATCACCATATGATCCACTCGTTTGTGAATTTTTAGATATTTTTTCTAAAAATTTAAATAATGATAAAAAAGTTAATGATTTATCAGATTTAAAAACCTTAGCATTTTGGTGTAGAAAAAAAAATATTGAAATTTTTAAAAAAAAAAATGAAACAAAAGATCTAAGACTTGGACTTGGATTAATATTTCATGTTACTCCATCGAATATACCAACTAATTTTGCTTATTCTTTAATTTTTGGTTTGTTAACTGGTAATTCAAATATTGTAAAAGTTCCTTCACAGAATTTTGAACAGATTAAAATAATTTGTAATAATTTAAATAAAACTTTAAAAATCAAAAAATTTTCTAAATTAAAGGATATGATAAAAATAGTTAAGTACACTAAAAATGATAAGTTTACAGAACAATTATCAAAAATTTGTGATGCCAGAATAATTTGGGGAGGAAATAAAACAATAAATGAAATAAGAAGATTTAAATTGCAAGAAAGATCTCTAGATCTTGCATTTGCTGATAGATTTTCATTATGCATCATTGATGCAAAAAAATTATTCAAAATTAAAGACGAAGAGTCAAAAAAACTATTCCAAAAATTTTATAATGATACATATTTAGTTGATCAAAATGCATGCTCATCTCCTCACTTACTTTTATGGCTAAATGACAGTTCATCTAAAGCAAAAACCTTTTTTTGGAATGGTTTTGCAAAATATCTTGAAAATAAATATGATTTACCTGATTTAGGTCTATTAGAAAAACAAACTAAATTATATAACGATTTAGCAATATCAAAAAATATTCAAAGTCATCAGATAATTAATAAATATTTATATTTAGTAAAACTTAAAAAGTTAGATCATGAAATGTGTTCTCTGAGAGGAAGGTGGGGATATTTCTATGAATTTGATATAAAAAATCTTAATGAAATTTCAAAATTTGTTAAAAAGAACTGTCAAACACTAACTTATTTTGGTGTATCTAAAAAAGATTTTGTTAAATTCCTATTTAAAAATAAGATGAATGGAATTGATCGAATAGTACCTATTGGCCAGGCTCTAGATATTAACTTTCATTGGGATGGTTATGATATTAATAAAGTTTTAACTAGAGTTATTGAATTAAAATAATATGGAGTTAGATAAGAAACAAATTTGTCAGTATCAACAAAATAGAGACCCATATTTGATGATTGACCATGTCACAGAAGTAGTGCCAGGAAAAAAAGCTGATGGATATAAGGATTTAAAAGAAGATGAGTGGTTCTTTAAAGTTCATTGGCCAAAAGATCCAAACATGCCAGGGATGCTTCAAATTGAAGCTTTAACTCAAATGAGTGCATTATCTATTCTTACTTTGCCAGGAAACAAAGGAGAAATAATGTACCTTATATCAGCAGATAAATTAGTTTTTAAAAAAAAAGTTTTACCAAAAAAAAGATTTATAATTAAAACTGAGGTAATCAAATACCATAGGGGCCTTGTTTCATGTAATGCTATTGGATTAGTTGACAATGAAAAAGTTTGCTCAGCAAAATTAAACTTGGCGTTGCCTAAAGAAATTAAAAAGTATAGTATAGGTTAATTATGCCAATAGCATCATCACTTTTGAATAAACCACGATTAGTAGAAAAGCTAAGAAAATTTTACGATTACGTCCAGAAAAATGATGGTAAAGTTGGAACAAAAACTAGAGGTATAGATTTAAACTTTAATAATGCGTGCAATTTAAGGTGTAAATATTGTTTTACAAATTCTCCACTAGGTGATCATGTAAAAGAATACCTAGATATTGATGCAATAAGAAAACTCGCAGATGAAGCTGATGAACTTGGATATTTTGAATTTGATTTACAAGGGGGGGAGCTTTTACTTCAACCAAAAAAACTTTTTCAAGTTTTAGAAGCTATACGCCCAGAAAGATTTTATATGTATTTAACTACTAATGGTTATTTTCTTGATGAGAAGATGGCAAAAAAACTTGCTGAGTATAAGGTCAGTAGAGTTTCAGTTAGTATAGATAGTATGGATGAAAAAATACATGATGAGATTAGGGGGCGGAAAGATTCTTGGAGACGGGCGATTGAAGCTCTAGAGCATGTAAAAAATGCTGGAATGGACCCTTACTTAAATATAACAGTTGGACACTATAATGCAAACACAGAACATTTTAAACAGTTGTTAGATTATTCAAAACAAAAAAGATATAAAACTCTTCTTAATGTTGCTGTCCCTTCTGGAATGTGGCAAAACGCTGAAGATATAATTTGTGATGATAAAGACAGAGAATACCTTAGAAAAATAAGAAAAGAATATAAAAACTTAGTTAGAAATGTATGGAATCCATTCGATAAAAATCATGAAAAAATTTTAGGATGTACTACAGTAAATAGACTTTATATTACCCCCATTGGTGATGTTTTAGTTTGCCCTTACGTTCATATTAAAATTGGTAATATTTTTAAGACTCCTTTAAAAGAAATAGTTGATTTTGGATTTAGAATAAAACATTTTAGAAATCATAGTGACCTATGCTTAGCTGGAGAGGATAAAGATTTTATTAGTAAATTTATGACTAAATCAGGACAAACTATCTTTAAGCCAGCTCTAGCAGAAGATATTTTCGATAAAGAAGATTTTATCTAAAAATAATGTTATTAAAGAATAAAGTTGCAGTTATAACCGGGTGTAATAGAGGTATTGGCAAAAAAATTTTAGAAAAATTCTCTGATAATGGTGCTACAATTTATGCTTGTGTCAGAAATTCAAGTAAAGAATTTCAAAAATATATAGAAATTTTAGAAAACAAAAATCAAAATAAAATTGAAATTATTCCTTTTGATTTATCTGATGATCAAAAAACTATTGATGCTGCTAATCAAATTATTTTAAAAAAACAAAAAATTGACTTACTAGTTAATAATGCTGGAATAATAAGTACTTCATTATTTCAAATGACTAAAATTGATGAATTTAAAAAAATTTTTAAAATAAATTTTTTTAATCAAGCACTGTTTACCCAAAAAATTATTAGAGTTATGGAAAAAGACTCAAGCATAGTATTTATATCTTCAAGCTCAGCATCAGATAATAATTTAGGGAGAAGCGCTTATTCATCTTCAAAAGCATCTATCAATTCGTTAGCCTTAACTCTTTCCAAGGAACTTGGACCTCTTAAAATCAGAGTTAATTCAATTGAACCAGGTTTAACAGAAACTGAGATGATGAAAAATAATACATCAAAAGAATTAATCGATAAAATGATTAATCAAAATATTTCAATGAAAAGAGTAGGTTTGCCTGAGGAAATAGCTAATGTCGCATTGTTTCTTGCTAGTGATTTATCAAGTTATATAACAGGTCAAGTTATCAGGGCCGATGGAGGCCTTACATGAGTAAAATAAAAAAAGATCAAATTTTAAGCTTTTCAAAATCATTAAAAAAAAAAATTTTAAAAATGGCCTATGTTGCAGGTGCGCATAGCTCACATTTTGGTGGGGCTTTATCAATCGTAGATATAGTGTCTTTTTTATTTTGTAGTCATATGAAAATTACAAAAGGAGATCCATTAAATATGAATCGTGATAGGTTTATTCTTTCGAAAGGACACGCTTGTTTAGCCTATTATGCAGCTTTATGTGAAGTAGGTTTTATTAAAGAAAAAGATTTAGAAACTTTTGAATTAGATGGTAGTGATCTTTTAGGTCATCCAGTAATGAATAGAAAATTAGGTATTGAATTTTCTAACGGATCATTAGGTATGGGATTGTCACTTGCGATTGGGGTTGCGATCGCACTTAAGAAAAAAAAAAAGGATAACAAAGTTTTTGTAATATTGGGAGATGGAGAGTCTAATGAAGGCTCAGTCTGGGAAGCGTCGATGGCAGCAGTAAAATTTGAGTTAGATAATATTTTTCTTCTTGTTGATAAGAATAATTTTCAGCAAACTGGATCGACAAATGAAATAATGCAACCAAATGATTTACATGACAAGTGGAAAAGTTTTGGATGGAGTGTTGAAAGTATAGATGGTCATAATATTGATGAGATAGCCGATTATTTTTCTAAACCAAAAGTTTTAAAAAAACCAAATGCACTTATAATGAATACAATCAAAGGAAAAGGTTTTTCTTTTTCTGAAAATAATAACGATTGGCATCATGCTGTGCTTTCAAAAAAATTATATGAAGAAGCAATTAATGAGTTAGAAAATAATGGCAATTGAAATTAATGATAGAAATTTAAAAATTTGGTCTACTATTGGACCGAGAGCAACTTTTGGTACTTCTGCTTTAGAGTTTGTTAAAGAATATAAAGACTTAATGATAATTACATGTGATGTGTCAACTTCTGCAGGTCTTGATAGATTTAGAAAAACATATTCTGAAAATTATTTAGACTTAGGAATAGCTGAACAAAATATGATAGGAGTTGCCGCAGGTCTTGCCAGTGAGGGATATAACGTTGTAACCACAACCTTTGCCCCGTTTCAGGTCGCAAGATGCTGTGAGCACATAAAAGTAAATGCGGGCTATATGAAACAAAAAATTTCAATGGTCGGAATAGCAAGTGGTCTAATATTAGGAAATCTAGGTTATACTCATTGCTGTATTGAGGATATTGGCATTTTAAGATCAATACCAAACATACAAATTATTTCACCAGCTGACTGTCTTGAAACCATTAAAGCTTTTGAAGCATGTTTAAAATCTGATACTTCAAGTTATATTAGACTCACTGGAGGATCTAATAACCCTATAGTTTATCAAAAAGATTATAACTTTCGTATTGGTAAATCAGTAAAAATTATTGATGGGTCAGATATTTCAATTTTTTGTAATGGTGCAATGGTCAGCGAGTGTATTAAGGCCTCAAAAATTTTAGGTGATAAAAAAATTAAGGCAAGTGTAATTAATATGCATACTGTAAAGCCAATAGATGAAGAGGCTATATTTAATGAATTAAAGAAATCAAAACTAATTGTAAGTGTTGAAGAACATAATATTATTGGGGGATTGGGTTCAGCAATTTCTGAATGTATTGTAAAATTTAAAAATTCGACTCCTATGCTTAAAATCGGAATTGATGATTATTATTCAAAAGGGGGTAGTTATAATTATCTAAAAGATTTGTATGGATTAACTGCTGAAAAAATTGTAGATAGTATCGAAAATAAAATCAATGAGTAACGACAAAACCTATAAAGAAGTGTTTATAAATTCATTGTCAATTGAATCAAATAAATTTTCTGAGGATTTAAAATATAACGAAATTCCAGAGTGGGACTCAATAGGTCATATGACATTAATGTCTGGCCTGGAAGATGCTTTTAAAATAGCATTAGAAACAGATGACATAATAGATTTTAGCTCATATGCAAAAGGTAAAGAGATTCTTAAAAAATATAAAGTAAATTTCTAATCTTAAGAAATTTCGAAAAATGAATTATAAAAAAAATTTAGCAAAAAAGATTAATCTAAAAAATTTTAAAATTCACGAATTAAGTAAAACTTTTATAGTTGCAGAAATTTCAGCAAATCATGGTGGAAATATTAAAAATATATTTAAATCAATTGACTTCCTTAAAAAAATCGGGGCTGATGCTATAAAAATTCAGAGTTATGAAGCTTCTACAATAACCTTAAATTCTAAAACAAAAAATTTTTTTATAAACGATAAATCTATATGGAAGGGAAGATATTTATTTGATTTGTACAAAAAAGCTCAAACACCTTTTTCTTGGCATAGGCAAATTTTTGAGTATGCAAAAAAGAAAAAATTAATTTGTTTTTCCTCACCTTTTGATAAGTCGTCTGTAAATCTTTTAGAAAAGTTAAAATGTCCAATTTACAAAATAGCCTCTCCCGAAATACAAGACTTAGATTTAATAAACTATGTAGCGAAAAAAAAAAAACCAATAATAATAAGCACCGGAATTGCAGATATAAAGGATATTCAAGAAGCTATCCAAACATGTTTAAAAGCTAAGAATAACAAAATTATTTTATTAAATTGTATTTCAAGCTATCCAACTAAATTAGAAGAAGTAAACGTTAAATATATTAACATTTTAAAAAAATTTTCAAATATTGTAGGTTTTTCAGATCATACAACAAATTCTCTTGCTGCTGTAAGTTCAGTATGTTTGGGTGCAAAGATGGTTGAAAAACATTTTATCCTAGACAATAAAATTAAAAGTCCAGACAACGAATTTTCTATGAATAAAGACAAATTTGAGAAATATGTAAAAGCCATCAGAAACACTGAAATAATATTAGGTAAAGAGAAAATTGATAAAAAAAAAATTTTGAAAGGAAGACTTAAAACGATAACTAGGTCCTTATTTTATATTAAAGATCTTAAAAAAGGCGATGTTTTAAATAAAGATAATGTTAAATCATTTAGACCTGGAATTGGTATAAAGCCTAATTTATTAAATGTTTTTATAGGAAAAAAATTAAAACAAAATGTTAAAAAATTCTCACCTCTTAAAAAAAAACACATATAAATATTTATTAATAGGTTCTAACGGGCTCTTAGGGACCTCAATTAGTAAAATGATCCCTAAAAATCAAGTCAAGACCTTAGCAAGAAATAAGGCTTCAATAAAAATGAATCTTGAAAGTCTCAAAAAGTTAAAAAAGATATTTGAAAAATACAAATTTTCATACGTTATTAATTGTGCAGCATTAACTAATTTAAAAGAATGTGAAAAAAATTATGCTAAGTGTATTAAAATTAATTCTTTATTACCAAAAGAGTTATCTAATCTTTCAATTAAGCATAACTTTAAATTGATTCAAATATCAACAGATCAATTTTTTAAAAATAAGAAATTTAGACTGAATACAGAAAAAAGTAAGATTTATCCAATTAATAAATATGCAAAAAGTAAAATATTAGCTGAAAAATTTGTAAAAAAAAATAAAAAAAATTTAATTATAAGAACAAATTTTACAGGATTTAAAAAAAACAAAACTAACCCAACTTTTATCGAATGGATAATTAAATCAATTATAAAAAAAAAAAAAATTAATCTATTTAAAGATTTATACGTTTCTACTTTAGATGTTGATACTTGTGCCAAAATGATTATTAAACTTGTAAATTTAGATGCTGCAGGTATATATAATTGTGGAACTAATAAACCAATTACAAAAAAAAATTTTGGACTGTATTTAAGTAAGATTATTAAAAAGAAAATTTATTATAAAGATGTATCTGTAACATCCGATGAAGTAAAGAGACAACAATATTTAGGATTAAATATTGGTAAAATAGAAAAAAAACTGAAACAAAAAATGATTTCTCCTCATAAAGCAATTGAAAATTTAGCAAAACAATATTTGGGAAATAAATGAAAATTATCGGTATAAACTATTTGTCTGAGTCCTCAGTTTGTCTTCTAGAAAATGGCAAGATCAAGTATGCAATAAGCCAAGAGAGAATAAATAGAAAAAAAAATTGGTATGGGATACCTTACAAAAGTATAGAAAGATTGTTATCTGATACCAACAATAATATCAAAAATATTGATTATGTGGTGACCTGCGGGCTTTCATCTTTAACTAAAGATATGCCAAATAAAAAAGAATTTCAAAAAAAAATAGATTTAGTTAATAAGTCAATTTTAAAAAAAAAAATAAAAAAAAAACAAATAAATTTTTTAAAAAAAAGAGAAAAACATGAAGATTTAGTAATTAATGTAAGAACAAAAAAAATAATTAATGATCTTAAAAAAAAATTTCCAAATTTAAAAGTTTATGATCATCATATTTCACATGCAGCTTCAGCTGCTTACAATTCAAAATTTAAATCATGTCATTGTTTAACAATTGATGGATGGGGAGATCATGCTTCTGGAAAAATATTAAAGTATAACAATGGAAAATTAGATGAACTTTACAAAACTTCCTCAATCGATTCTTTGGGATATTTTTATGGGAGTATAACAAAACTTCTCGGATTTAAACCTCATCAACATGAGGGAAAAATTTTAGGATTAGCAGCTTATGGAAATCCAAAAAAACCTCTCAAAGATATGTCAAAATTGATCTCTTTTGACAAAAAAAATATGAAATTTATTGGAAATTATGAAAAAGGTATTTATCAAGCAACTTTTAATAATAGTAATTTAAAATTTTTACTAAAGAAATATTCAAAAAAAGATATTGCCGCATGTGCTCAGTTCATTTTAGAAAAAGTCGTTTTAGATTGTGTAAGAAGTATCTCAAAAAATAAAATTAATCTTGTTTTAGCAGGCGGTGTTTTCGCAAATGTTAAATTAAATCAAAAAATAAACGAGCTAAAAAATATTAAAAATATTTTTGTTTATCCAAATATGGGTGACGGTGGTTTAAGCGTTGGTTCGGCAATGTTATGCTATAATGAAGTTACAAAAAAAATTCCCCAAGCATCAAAAAACTATTATTTAGGCCCAAGTTTTAATAATAAAGAAATACTAAAAGAAATTAAAAAATTTAAGTTAAAGTATTCGAAGCCTAATAATATTGAAAAAATTATTGCAAAAAAAATATCTGAAGGAAAAGTTATTGCACATTTTAATGGAAAGATGGAATTTGGTCCAAGAGCCCTAGGAAATAGAAGTATATTATGTGCAGCAACAGACTCAAATATAAATAATGAACTAAACAAAAGATTGGGTCGTACTGAATTTATGCCATTTGCACCATTAATACTTAAAAATTATACAAAAAAGTATTTTAAGTCTCTTAAAGATTTGGAAGATTACAAATTTATGACTTTAACTTGTAAATGTGAAAAAATCATGATCAACAATTCTCCAGCAGCCGTACATATTGATAATACAGCTAGACCTCAAATTATTGATGAGAAAATTAATTTAAGAATATTTAAAATTTTAAATGAATATAAAAAAATAACAAATATCCCTGTTCTGATAAATACAAGTTTTAATATGCATGAAGAGCCAATTGTATGTTCGCCAAATGATGCGATAAGAGGATTTCTGGATGGTAAATTAGATTATTTAATTCTAAAAGACTTTTTCATTAAAAAAAATGATTAAAAAAATATTCTTTAAAACAGTTTTTTCAAAGAAAATTGGAACAGGCCACTTTTATAGAACAATTAATTTAGCTAAAAGTTTATCAAAGAAAAAAGTAGAAATATATTTTATTGTAAATCAAAATTCATTAAAGAAAAAAATTGCAAAGGAAAACTTAAGATTAAAATTTATCAAAAAAATTTACTTATTTAAAAATCTTAAATCGGAGATTAAGTTTTTGAGTAAAAGTACAGTCCCAAATATAATTATAGATGATCCAAATTTTAGTTATAATCAACAAATTCAATACAAAAAATTCATTCAAAAAAAACTATTTTTATATCAAGACACTCCAAAAAAAAATCTTGCTGATGTTATAATAAATCATAATTACATTAAAAATTTCAGAAAAATTTACAATAAGTTATCAAAAAATAATGCACATTTATTAGTCGGTATAAAATATTTTCAAAAAAAGGGAAAAAAAAATTTTTACAAAAAAGTCA
>CACGKH010000025.1 GCA_902573585.1 uncultured Pelagibacteraceae bacterium | reverse complement strand
TTATCGAACTTTATCCTGAAATTTCTCCAAATGGAGTAAAAAGATTCATAACTTTGGTAAAATCTAAAGCTTATGATGACGTTGCTTTTCATAGAGTAATTAAAGATACACTTGTTCAAGCTGGAGATTTAGAGTTTGGTAAAAAAGGAAATATAGATTATGGAAAAATTGGAACAGGTAAATCAGGACTCGGAACTATTAGTTCTGAAGTAGATAGTCCATTTAATTTTGAAAAAGGGAGTGTTGCCTTAGCAAGAACTCAAAAATATAATACCGAAGATAGTCAATTTTTTATTGTACTGAGAGATGAACCTTTATATGAAACTGAATATACTCCAATTGGAAAAGTTATTTACGGTTTAAAAGCTTTAGAAAAAATTAAATATCTTGATAAATCCCAGTATGTATTAAGGCCTGACTATATAAATTCAATTAGGATGTTAATTAACTAAAGGTTTACCAGTAGCTAAAGTATGCTTTATTCTATCTTGAGTTTTTTGAGTTTCAATTAATCTCATAAAAGCATCTAGTTCTAATTTAAATAAATCATCTTCTGATAAAGTTTTATCAATTGTGGTATCTCCTCCACTTAAAACATGTGCTAATTCTTTCGCAACTTCAACACCGTGATCTAAAATAACTTTATCATTATAAAGTTTATCTACAATTTTATCCATTTCTCCCCTAACAGCTTTTCCAGGAAGCTTAAATTCAAGTTCACTTGGAGCTTTAAAATCTTTATTATCTTTAAGAATTTCCTTAGAAACCTCTAATAAACTATTTCTATTCATTATTTTCTTATCACTAGGCCTCAAATACTTCATTGGTTCTGCTTCAACAGGTGAAGTAGCTGTTTTCCCGTAGCCAATTATATCAAAAACTTTTAGAGGTGCATAATTAGGGTCTGCCTTTGCCTCATTAGTATCAAGCCATCTTGCTAACATTTCTTTACAACCACCACCAGCTGGGATTAATCCAACAATAGTCTCAACTAATCCAACCACAATGTTGGTATGTGATGCAACAAAATTACTTTGTACCATAACCTCAAATCCACCACCTAATGTTAATCCTGATGGAGCTGAAATAACTGGATGTTTTGAGTATTTAAGATGTTTACATGTTTCTTGAAAATATTTGATAAATTTTTCAATTGATTTGAAATCCTTTTTATCGGCAAACTGCATTGTATAAGTTAAATTTACTCCAGCAGAAAACTGCATGCTTTCATTTATTATAATTAAAGGTTTGTCAGTTGCTTTTTTTAAAGCATCCATTGAATCGTAGTCTAATGCATTAGCTTTGGTCGTAAACTCGACAATGTTATAATCATTAAACCTATAAATTTTTGCAGAGTCGTTTCCATCCAGGCTAGATGCTGTTTTTTTTACTTTTCCTAAAGTTTCTATATTTGTATATTTTTGTCTCTCACCATAAAAATCTTCATTTTTATTTTTTGATAAATTTTCTAAAAAATTATTTCCTGTAAAATCATCAACTTTATCAAAAAAGTTTTTAACACCTATTTCCTCAAGCATTTCAAATGGACCTTTTGCCCAGTTAAAACCTAGTCTCATTGCTTCATCAATGTCATTAAATTCTTTTGTAATACCCGGAACTAACGAGGAGGCATATTTAATTATTTTAGACAAAACTGCCCAAGCATACTCACCATATTTATCTTTTCGATTAATTAATGTCTGTAGATCTACTTTATCCGATTTAACATCGATCTTTTTACTAGGAGAGTAATCTCCTGATTCAAGGTTGATAGCTTCCATTACTTTAGTGGCTCCAGTTTTATTCATTCGATAAAATCCACCTTTACCTTTTCTTCCTGTATAGCCAGTCTCAATTAATTTTTTTACTAATGGAATTTCTTTTGCAACTTCATGAAACTCATCTGTCTCTGGTAATTCTTTAATAAAACTTTTCAATACATCAGCCATTAAATCGATACCAATTAAGTCATACAGTCCAAACACACCTGTTTTAGGAATACCCATTGGTCTTCCAAATATTGCATCTGCTTCTTCAACAGAAAGTTTCATTTTAAAAGCTTCTGTCAAAGCAACTTGCATTGCATAAACACCAACTCTGTTTCCTAAAAAACCTGGAGTATCGTTACAAACTATTGCACCCTTACCTAATTCCACTTCACAAAATTCTTTTAATTGATTAATCTTATTAAGATCATTGTTTTCATTTTTAACAATCTCAAGCAGACCCATATATCTGACAGGATTGAAAAAGTGTGTAATACAAAAATCTTTTTTTTCTATGTCTGATAAATGTTCAGATAAAACTTTAATTGGAATTGATGATGTGTTTGATGAAACTATAGCTCCATCTTTTCTTGCTTTAAATATCTTTTCATAAATTTGATGTTTTATATCTATTCTTTCTACTACTGCTTCAACAATCCAATCCGCATCTTTAACTACATCAAAATCATCTGAAATGTTTCCAACTTTAATATTATTAATTTTAGATTTATCAATTAGTAGAGGAGGTCTAGACTTATGAATTCTTTCTCTAGCTTTTTCACTTATCTCTGTTTTCAAATCAAGTAAAGTTACAGGTACATTTGCATTACATAAGTGAGCAGCAATACCACTGCCCATTGTTCCAGAGCCAATTACTACTACGTTCTTAATTTTCATTAAATGATTTTACTATCGGTTTATTCCTCTGAGTCTCTCAGATCTTCTCCTTAAAAGCTCAGCAGTAACTAATATTAATGTAGACAAAATAATTAGACAAGTTGCAACTGCAAGAATAGTTGGACTTAACTGTTCTCTTAAGCCCGTCCACATCTGAATTGGAATAGTTGTATTTTCAAGACCAGCTAAAAATAAAACAACCACAACTTCATCAAATGATGTTACGAATGCAAATAATCCACCCGAAATGACACCAGGTAAAATTAATGGTAAAGTAATTTTCATAAAAGTATTTACAGGATTACTTCCAAGACTTGCTGCAGCTCTTGTTACGCTATGATCAAATCCTGATAATGTAGCTGTAACAGTAATTACCACAAATGGTGTTCCTAAAATAATATGTGCAAGAACTATTCCGGTGTGTGTAGCTGCTAAACCAGCTTTTGCCATAAAGAAAAATATTGCTACACCTGAAATAATTAAAGGAACAATCATTGGGGAAATTAGTATCGCCATGATAATACCTTTATAAGGCATATGTCTGCTACTTAACCCTAATGCAGCAACAGTTCCTAAAAGAACTGAACCAATTGTTGCAAAAATTGCAATTATAAAACTATTTTTAGCTGCTAAACCCCACGGGTTTTTTGTTCCATAAATCATATCTTTATACCATCTCAATGAGAAAGCATCTGGATCTAAACTTTTCATCCCATCAGAGAAACTTAAAAATTCTTCTGCATTAAAAGAAAGGGGGAATATTACAAATAGTGGTGCAATTAAAAAAAAGAAAACTGCTCCACATATAGTCAAATAAAAATAGTGCCAAATTCTATAATGTAATTCTGTATGTTTTGGTAAAGCCATTATATTTATCCTAATTTAATATTATCTATTCCAACTATTTTATTATAAAGCCAATAAATTACTAAAACTCCACTCAGCAACATTAAACCCATTGCTGATGCAAAGCTCCAATCAAGTGTACTTTTCATATGAAAAGCGATTTGGTTACTTATTAATGTACCGGATGCTCCTCCAACTAAGGCAGGAGTAATATAATAACCAATTGCCAATATGAAACACAACAAACATCCTGCTCCAATACCAGGTATGGTTAATGGAAAATAAACTTTCCAAAAGGCTACGATTGGTGTTCCACCTAAAGATTTTCCAGCTCTCATTAAGCTTGGTGAAATAGTTTTCATAACACTATAAAGAGGCAAGACCATAAAAGGGAGCAAAATCTGTGTCATTGCTACATATGTTCCAGTTTTATTATACATCATCTCAGGTCTTGCATCGTCAGCAACCAAACCTATTCCAACGAAAAAATCATTTACGACCCCTTGTTGTTGCAACAAGATCATCCAACTGGCAGTTCTTACAAGTAATGACGTCCAAAACGGAAGCAGGACGCAGATCATTAGTAAGTTACTATACTTCATGGGTAGAGTAGCTAACAAATGAGCTATTGGATATGCCATCAAAAAACAAAATAGTGTAACAAAGAATGCTATTTCTAAAGTTCTAAGCCATAAGATTCTATGAATTCTTCTATCCTCTTCAACACTTACTATTTCTCCACTTTCATTCTTATACATATCCATACCTTTTAGATATTTTTGACCAGTAATTGCTGGAGCTCTTCGTTTAATTGCTTTCCAATATTCAACGTCTGCCCATCTTTTGTGAACAGCCATTATTTGTTCTTTGTAATTTCCCTCTTCAAAATTTTTTGATTTTCTTCTTAATTTTTTAATAATACTTTTAAACCCATTCTTTGTGTAATTAAGTTGTGTCGATAATTTACCTTCTCGCTTATCATCAACCAGCTGTCTAAAATCTAAATAAAAAGCCTCAAACACTTCTTCTTCTGGTAATTCTTTTCCATCCCACTTTTCCATTGCTTTGAATGTTTTGGGAAGCATTTCAGTTACCATTTTATCATCAACACTTCTCAGAAGCATGTCACCAATAGGAAACACATACGTGATAATTAAAAATAATAATAGTGGAGCAACTAATAAGAAAGCTTTTATCTTATTTCTTCTCTCAGCTTTCTTTAGACTTACCTCTAAAGGAATTCCGTCAGTTGTTAAAATTTGTTTTGTTTCTGAGCTCATAATAAAAAAGGGCGGTTATTAAATAACCGCCCTTAAATTATAATATATAATTAAGTTTAATAAAACTTAAATTATAGACCAGCTTTCATAGCTTCCCACTTCTCACCAAGCTCTGTTCCGTTGTCAGCCCAGAAAATTGGGTCAACTAAGAAATAGTTTTTAGTGTTTTGTGGTGCTGTTGGCATTTGTGGTACCATATTAGTCTTACCATCTTTATACCAAGGCTCACCTGCTTCCATCACCGCGATTGATGATTTTCTCCAAGGAGCGTATGCAATGTATTTTGCACTTCCAGCTAACATCTCTGTACTAGTCATCATAGCTAAAGCTTTTTTGGCCATACCATTAGCATCGTTTGGTCCACCCTTAACTTGTACGAAGTACTCGTAGTCAAGACCTTGTCCATCCCATACTTGTTTGATTGGTGCACCTTCTCCAACTTCTGCGTTAAAGAATCTACCATTCCAACCTGTAGCCATTACAACTTCACCTGAAACTAATAATTCTGGTGGTTGAGCACCTGCAGACCAAAATACACATCCACCTTTTGGATCTGTACATAATTCTTTGATCTTGTTCATAGCTCTTTCAACACCTTTTTCAGTGTTTAAAGCTTTGTAGATTTTTGCTCCACCTTTTCCTGGTTTAATACCATCTGCAGCTAACGCGATCTCTAAGTTAGTTAAAGCGCTTTTGTAGATAGCTCTTTTTCCAGGGAATTTTTTTGTGTTAAAGAAATCTTTGATAGTCTTTGGAGTTCCTTTAACGTTGTTCACGTTATAAGCATAGTTCCAAGAATATAAAATATTTCCTACAGCACATTTACTTGGCATTGAAGTAAAGAAGTCTTTACTTGCAGGAGTTCCATCTGGTGCAGGTGGGAAATCTTTGTCAAAATCAAATTCAACAAATAATCCTTCATCACAACCATTGATAGTGTCCATAGCAAATACGTCGATTATATCCCACGTAATTTTGCCAGCCTCTTTTTGTGCTTTGATTTCAGATAATCCACCTGAATAGTCAACCCAGTTAATCGTAATACCAAGTTTCTTACCAGTAGGATCACCATAACCTAACTTTTGAGACTCTGTGTAAGCTCCACCCCAAGACACTGCAGTTACTGCAAATGCTGAAGTAGTTACAGAGATAGCAAAAGAAATGGCTAGTAATAATTTACTAATTGTCTTCATTTTTCCTCCGTTTAAACGTTTTTTTAAAAAAGTGATTACAACAAGATCACTTAAGAGAGTCAACAGCCCATTTTAGTTAATTTGATGATATATTTAGTAGTTATTACTTAGGGTCTAGAGCTCTAGCATCCTCACTGTTCCATCCAATTTTTATATCCTTACCAAGCTTGATATCCATATTGGCTGAACTATTTGGAACTTTTAAAATAAATTGATTATTACCCAAAAGATTAATTCTGACTCTTGTATGATCTCCATGATATATTACTTCTTCAATTTTTCCTGAGTGAATGTTATCCATTTTATCACTTGGATTAATCAAAGCTCGTTCTGGTCTTAAAGAAATTTTTGTTTTTTCTCCTTTACCTTTTACAGATATAGGATTTGCTAATATTTCAGTGTTAGCTATTTTAACTTTGCACTTTCCACCTGAAACATCTGAAACTTCACCAGCAAAAGTATTATTTTCTCCAATAAATTCAGCTACAAAAGAATTTACAGGCTTTTCATATAATTCATCTGGACTTGATAGTTGTTGAACTTTTCCATCGTTGAATACTGCTATACGGTTTGACATTGTTAAAGCTTCGCTTTGGTCGTGGGTTACATAAACAACTGTTACACCAATACTTTCATGAATATGTTTAATTTCATATTGCATGCTCTCTCTTAAATTTTTATCTAAGGCTCCTAAAGGTTCATCCATTAAAACTAATTGGGGATCAAACACTAAAGATCTTGCAACTGCTACTCTTTGTTGTTGTCCACCTGACAATTGACCAGGCATTCTATCAGCAAAACCTTGTAAAGAAACCATTGATAAAGCTTTATCTATTTTTTTATCTGCTTCATCTTTTGGAATTTTTCTAACTCTTAACGGGAATGCTAAATTTTCATAAACTGTCATGTGTGGGAACAAAGCATAGTTTTGGAAAACCATTCCAATACCTCTTTTGTGAGGGGGAATACTTGATATTGCTTTTCCATTTAAATAAATTTCACCGTGTGTAGGTGTTTCAAATCCAGCTAACATCATTAGACAAGTAGTTTTACCCGAACCAGAAGGTCCTAACATCGTAACGAACTCCCCTTCTTCGATATCTAATTGAAGATCTTTTACAACTAAGGTCTTACCGTCGTAACTTTTATCTACTTTATCAAATTTGACGAATTCTTTATTCATTGAAATAATTTACTGAATTTAAAACATTTGTGAGTGTAAATATCAACCCCTAATATCTAGCTTTTAATATGAAGTTCTTTAGAGAAATTACAAAATAATTCAGAACCTTTATCCGTAACTCTAATTGCTTCTGATGCTTCTACTCCCCAATTTCCAAATTGCATTACTGCAATCATATGAAAAGTAACATTAGGTTGCAGAACTGTCATATCACCTTTTGAAATATTTAAAGTATGTTCACCCCAATCTGGCGGATAACCAATACCAATCGAATAACCGGTTCTTGAAGTTTTTTCTATTCCATATTTATCTAAAACTTTCCAAAATGCTTGAGCAACATCATCTGCAGTATTTCCAGCTTTAACTAAATCAATTCCTGCTTGAAGTGCTTCATTTGTTTTCTTCATTGTATCAATTTTCTTTTGATCTGGTTTTCCAAGTAAAATTGTTCTAGCCATTGGACAATGATATTTTTTATTTACTCCTGATAATTCAATTATTGTAGCTTCTCCTTCTACAAATTTGTCTTCTGACCAAGTTAAGTGTGAAGCCGATGTACCTTTTCCTGTAGGTATCATTGGAACTATAGATGAATAATCGCCTCCAAATTTAGGTGTTCCTTTTATTAATGTTGTGTAAATTTCAGAAACTGCATCGCATTGTCTTACTCCAGGACTAATAGCATCAAAAGCTTTTTTCATACCTAATTCAGTAATTTGAGCTGCTGCTTTCATAAACTTTATTTCTGCATCTGATTTAACAACTCTCACCCAATTAACTAATCTTTCACAATCTAGAACTTTAGCATTTGGTAAACCTTGTTTAATTTTTTCATAACAATAAGCTGTGAAATAATGGCTATCCATTTCTAGTCCTACAGAGAGTTTGTCCCACTTTCTTTCTTTAATAAGATCTACAAGTGCATCATAGGGATGTAGTGGCCAAGTATGAATATATTTCTCATGATACTTAATTATATTTTCATCTTTTAGATAAGTTTTAATATATGCACCCCCTGCATCTTGATTTCTAACAAAACAAATCGGCTCATCAGCATTAACATGTACTATTACACATTGAGCATAATAAAATGACCAAGCATCGTAACCAGTTAAGTAATTCATATTTGATGGATCTTGTGAGATTAAAAGTTCAATGCCTTTTTTCTGCATTGAAGCTTGAACTTTTTTTAATCTTGATTTGTATTCTTCATTAGTAAAATTCATAACTTAATTATTAAATAATTCACCAAAACCTTCAACTTTATTATTATAATTAATCTCTTTCAGAGTATCCCAAATTAAAGTTTGGTTACTTGATAAAACAACTTTATTAATTTTTTTTTCTAATTCTGCAATTACTGAGAGTACTGGCAATGCAGTACAAGAAACAAACAGTGCATCACTTTTAGTTATGTCTATCTTTGTAAGTGTATCAAATACATGTTGTGGATCAACTTTACCAATATCTAAATCAGAGGCTATGTCAAAATAAGAAAGTTCATCAATTTCTATATTTTCTTTTTTAAAATAATTAATTACTGATTGATTTATCTCATCCGTATAAGGAGTAAAAATTGATAATCTTTTTATCTTTAAACTTTTTAAAGCATTTATTGCTGAAGTTATTGGTGTTGTAACTTTAGTGTTTGGTTTTGCTGAGTTTACTTTATCGAAAATTGACTGAAACCCTGCAGCAATTGTTCCTGAGGTACATCCATAGGCAACACAATCTAATTTTTGATCTGGCAGAATATCTTCGGTAACTTTTGGAATATCATCTGCCATTTTTTTTAATGTTTCATTTGTTAAAGGATTATAACATTTAATTCTATTACAGTATAAATCTATGTCCTTACCATAAATTACATTATTGAAATCTTTTCGATTCTAAAATCACTAGCCAATGTAATTAATCCTACCCTTGGGTTATGCTTTTTTAGATATTTTGGTTCTATCTTAGTTAATTTCATTTAAAGTTTGATTAAATATATATTGATTAAATAGTCTAGTTAAATTACAGTCTTTTAAGCGATACATAACTCGTCGATATTTACAAAATACGAAAGTGGGATCAATCGTCTTAGATTTAATTATTTAAGGAGGTTCGAATGAAATTTGGTTACTTTTGCAATACTACAAACTGGGATCACAAACCCTATCAACAATTATTAGATGAAGCTAAAGAGATCACTACTTACTGTGATGAAAATAATTGGAACTCAATTTGGTATACTGAACATCATTTTAATCATGAAGGTATGGAGTCTTGTACTAACCCTATAATGATGGGTGTTGATGCTGCTGCTAGAACTAAACAAATAAGAATAGGTCAAGCTTGTAATGTTATCACTTTCCATAACCCAATAAGATTAGCAGAGGATATCGCTTTATTAGATCAATTATCAAATGGAAGAGTCGAAGTTGGAATTGGCAGAGGAATCTATGGAAGAGAAGCTATAAATATGAATAAAGAGGCTGACCTTAAAGATCAGGCTAAAAACTTTAGATTATTTGATGAAACATTAACTATAATGAAAAAAGCTTGGACTGAAGAATTTTTTAGTCACAAGGGTGAATTTTATACTTATCCATCACCCAATTTTATTTGGCAACATGATATGAGTCCACCAAGTGAAAAGTTTTTAGATACAAAAACAAATGAAATTAAAAAGATAAGTATTGTTCCAAAACCAAAACAAGCGCCTCATCCTCCAATTTGGCAGGTAGTAGATGGTGCAAGATCAATTGAATGGGCTGCTCAAAATGGTTTGAATACTATAATGTGGATTCCAACAGTCAAAGCTTTAAAGAAAAGATTTGAGATATATAGAGATGCAAAATCAAAAGCTGAAAATAGAGATGTTCCATTAGGAGAAGGAATTTCTTTAGTTAGGGATATGTTTGTTGCAGAAACAATGGAAGAAGCAGAAAAATTAGCTGGAGAACACATTATAAATTATATGAGATGGGTTTGTCACTGGAGAGGTTTAGGAAATCATATGGATCCAGGTGAAGAATTACCAGAGACAAAGCATAAATTAGATCTTCTTAATTATGATTTCTTACACAAAAGAAATCTATTATTTGGCACTCCTGAGTATGTAGTTAACAAAATTAATGAATTGAAATCAGAATTAAATTTACAAAACTTACAAGTTTGGTCAAACTTCCCTGGAATTGATCATAAAGCTTGTATGAGAAGTATAAAACTGTTTAATGATGAAGTGATACCTAAAATTAATTTTGATAACGACAATATAGAGAAAGCTAGTTAGTGAAACTTGAATTGCGGAAGTTTACAAAGTTCGTTGATAAAACTTTTATTGAAGGTGGTAAAGAAGCTAAAGAACCAGTTTTACTTGTTTCTGTAGCTGCAGTTTTTAAAAATCCTTGGGCTGGACAAGGATTTGTTGAAGACTTAAAACCAATTATTTTAAATTTGGCACCTAAGCTTGGTGATATTTTAGTTCCAGAATTAATAAAAGAAATTGGATCACCTGAAAAAATTTTAGCTTATGGAAAAGCTGGCACTGTAGGATTGAATGGTGAAATAGAACATGCATCAGCTTTTATTCATACTTTAAGATTTGGGAATAAATTTAGAGATGCTGTGGGTGGTACTTCATATTTAAGTTTTACGAACACAAGAGGGCCAGCAGGATCTAAGATATCGATCCCTATGATGCACAAAACGGACTCTGGTTTAAGACCTTATTATTTAACTCATGAATTTACTATTCATGATGCTCCGTTTGATGATGAAATCGTAATTGCGATTGGTGGTGCATCAAGTGGTAGAGCGCATGCAAGAACTGGAGATCGTTATCAAGACATGAAAGAAATGGGTTTAGATCCCAAATAGTCTAATGTCTTTAAATTTTGATCCAAATCAAAATTGTTATTTATTTAATAAAAAAAACTCTATCCCTCTTATATTTATTCATGGAGTTGGTC
>CACGKH010000024.1 GCA_902573585.1 uncultured Pelagibacteraceae bacterium | reverse complement strand
TGTATGAAGTCCCACATTGTAAAAATTTGTACCCAAATTTTTTTTAAGTTGGTTATTTGTTAAAAGATTATTTTCGAACCCTAATTTTGATAAATTTTCTGAAAAATTTTTTAAAATATTTTCATCTTCATGTTTAGAGGAAGCAAAATATTTGCCACATTCATTCCAATCACAATCAACTTGATGTTCTTTAATAAACTTTTGAACTGATTCTATGCCCAACTTATAAATATTAGATTTTTTTTTGTAATTTTCTAAATCTTTATTAGATGAAAAACCATCATTAAGAGTGGTATCTACTAAAAAACCCGAATTTCTTGAACTTGCACCCTCACCTGCTAACTGTGCATCAACTAATATTATTTTTTGATTTGGATGCAATTCTGCTAGCTTTCTCGCTGCTGATAAACCAGTAAATCCCGCCCCAATAATTAACCATTCACATTTATAGTCTTTTTTTAATTCAGAAATATTTAATCTAAGATGTAAATCTTTGATCCATGCGCAATGTTGATCATTAATTATTTTCATTATTTAGTTTCGTTTTTTTATAAATATAATTAGCAATTTTTTTGTAACCTTCTCTATTAAAGTGATTGTAAGATCTAAAAGGGAAATATGATAATGGATCTTTTTCTTTTGACATTATATCATCATGAAAATCAATAAACTGTATATTTAATTCATTTAGAATATCTATTATTTCATTATTTTTATAATCTTTGTCATTTGCGTTAACCTCACTATATCGATAAAAATCAGGTAAAAATAAAAAGTATAGGTTAGCATTATTTATTTTTGATATTTTTTTTGCTTTAATTAAAACTTTTTTAAATTCTTTTGATGGTAATGGCTGTCTTACAATTTCATAACCTTCAAAAAACTTTACAGGTTGAATGATTTCTCTTACTTTTGAAAGTTTAAGGTATTTTTTTATCCTTAAATTTCTTTCTTGTTCAATTTTTGATCTTAAAAAATTGTTATTTATTTTATCAATTTCATTTTGCTTAAGAAATAAATTTTGGGAATAATCATCATTCAGATAATTTCTCAAAATATCATTTTTAAGTTCATAAATTAAATCAGTTTGATCATTACCCTCAAAATATAACCAGATAATATTTTTTACTTTTAGTTTTGGAAGATACTCTGAGAGAGTTGCTAGTTGTATTAGAGGGCCAGTTCCAGAATAACCTAAATTTAAAGATGTCTTGTTATATTGTTTTCTTAGTTGACCAGCTATATCATATGGTCTGTTGACACATGCTCCGTGTGTGAATGAGTCTCCAATAAGTAAAAAATCTATATTTGTTTTGTTCCATTCACTACTTGGATTATTAAAACCATATTTGTCACTTTCGTAAATACTATAATTTCCAGATTCATTACAGTGAATAGTTTTTTTATTAGATATCCCAGACAAAGGGAAAAATTCGTCTTTATTTTTTAAAACATAATTTACAGGATCAACAGTTAATTTAATTTCATCATCTTTTTTTTTATAATAATTATAAAATTGATACCTATCTCTATATTCTTTATCTTTTATAAAAAAATATTTATTCAATATCAAAAACTCAAGTAAGTATAATGTCAATGTAATAGAGAAAAAAACAAGGAATAAATTATTTTGGATATTCTTATTTAAAAAGAAAACTAAAAAAGACGAAATAAATAATAAAAATGAAAAAATATAATATTGATTATAATAAGATCTAATTAAACCATTGTTTACTAACTCTGATTTATAAAAAGTATAAATAAAAATTAATCCTGACAATATTAATAAGAATATTGAAAATTTTTTTTGATTTAAAAATTTAAACATCTTAATAATTAGTCTAATTCAAACTCTTTTGTATAGTCTTTTTTAAGACTTGGATCTTGGTTTTTTTTATCTAAAATGCAGTTTCCGATAACAAGATAGTCTAATTCTGTTCCCATAAAACAATTGAAGGCATCTGTTGGCGTATTTACAATTGGTTCACCTCTCACATTAAACGAAGTATTAACAATTACAGGACAGCCTGTTTTTTGTTTAAATTTATAAATTAAATCATAATATTTTTTATTAGTTCCTTTGTTAACTGTTTGTACTCTAGCCGAATAGTCAACATGAGTGACTGCAGGTATTTCTGATCTTTTTACATTTAATTTATCTATACCAAAAAGTAATTTTTGTTCATCAGTCATTTTGATCTTTTTGTCTGGATTGATATTTGCAACTAAAAGCATGTATGGACTGTCAAAATTTATATCAAACCATTCCGACAGATCTTCTCTCAAAATTGAAGGTGCAAAAGGTCTAAAACTTTCCCGATATTTTACCTTTAAATTTAAATTTTTTTGCATTTTATCAGATCGTGGATCTCCTAAAATTGATCTACTACCTAATGCTCTTGGGCCAAATTCCATCCTTCCCTGAAACCATCCAATGGCTTTTTCTTCAGATAAATAATTTGATGTTTGATTAATCAAACTTTCGTAATCTAAAGTTTTAAAATTTGCTCCAATTAAATTTAATTCTTCTTCAATTTGATTTTGTGTAAACTCAGGTCCTAAATAGGATCCTTCCATATTGTCATTTATATTAACTTCTCTTTGGTTTTTTTGATCAATATGCCATAAGGCAAGAGCAGCCCCTAATGAACCTCCAGCATCGCCTGCGGCTGGTTGAATCCAAATATTATCAAAAATTTTTTCTTTTAGAATTTTACCATTAGCAACACAATTTAATGCAACACCTCCCGCAAGACATAAATTTTTAATATTATATTCCTCACGTATGCTTTTTACTAATTTAATCATTATTTCTTCTGTAACTTTTTGTATTGAAGCAGCTATATCCATATGAAACTGGGTTATCTTTTCTTTTTTTGGATCACGATTTTTTTGACCAAACAATTTATTAAAATTATTGTTTGTCATAGTAAGTCCAGTTGCGTAATTAAAATATTTTTGATCTAATCTAAAAGACCCATCATCTTTAATATCAACTAATTGTTTAATCTTATCTTCATAAATAGGATTTCCATAAGGAGCTAAACCCATAAGTTTATATTCTCCACTATTAACTTTGAATCCTGTATAATAGGTAAACGCAGAATAAAGAAGTCCAATAGAATGAGGAAAGTGAATTTCTTTTTTAATTTCTAATTTATTATCTTTTCCCACCGCCACTGTAGTTGTTGCCCATTCTCCTACTCCATCTGCAGTTAATATTACTGCTTCACTAAATGGGGAAGGAAAAAAGGCACTTGAGGCATGACTTAAATGATGATCTGAAAAAAAGATATTTTGATCAGACTTATAATTATTGTCATGAGTTTTAAGTTTATTGAATAAAAGATTTTTTTGAAATAGCTTTTCTTTTATCCATATAGGCATTGCTTTTGAAAATGATACGAAGCCTTTAGGAGCAAAAGCAACATAGGTTTCTAATAATCTTTCAAACTTTAAAAAAGGTTTTTCAAAAAAAACTATTTGATTTACTTCACTCAATTCTAAATTTGCAAACTTTAAAACAAACTCAATAGCATTAAAAGGGTATGTTGGATCATGTTTTTTTCTGGTAAATCTTTCTTCTTGAGCTGCTGCAATGATCTTCCCATTTTTTAAGATACAAGCTGCACTGTCATGATAAAATGCAGAAATACCTAATATATAAGTCACTTTAAAAAATAGTATAAATAAATGGTGCTACAGCCGAACCTTGAGTTAAAACAATTAATCCACCAAATAAAACTAGCACAATTATAATAGGCAGAAGCCAATATTTTTTTCTAATTTTCAAAAATTCCCAAAATTCTTTTATAAAACTCATACTAAAACTGATTTTTCATTTTACTTTTTGGACCAGTTTTTTCAATCCAATAAGATTGACTATTGTTAAATTTCAAATTCAACAGATCTTTTCCTAATATTCTCATGAAAAAACCTATAGGTGTTACTACTAAAAAAAATATTATTCCCATTATTACTGGTGAGATAACTTTTCCTAATAATAACCCAAGTTTGAACCAAAGTTTATTAATAGGAGTAAGAATTTCAGAGTTAATTAATCCTAAAATTAGAAAAATAAATGAGATTATCAAAGACCATAATCTTACATCATTGTTATAAGCTAAAGGATAAATAGCTATTATTAAAAAAACTACAAAAAAAACTATACCAAAACTTCTATTCGACCCTATTTTTATATCATCCATTTAATGATTTTTGAGGCTTCATATCACCTTTGTTTATACCTGCAACTTTAACTGGTTTTTTCATTGCATCTCTTCTAAATGGTTCACCTAGTTCTTGATTCAAAATTACTTCAATAAAAGTAGTAATTCCTTTCTTTTGATCTTCACATGATTGTTTAATAGCAGCCGTTGTTTCTTCCATAGATCTAACTGTTACACCTTTTAAACCACAAGCATCAGCAACTTTAGCGTAGCTTAATTCTGGATCTAACTCTGTTCCAACAAAATTATCATCAAACCATAATGTAGTATTTCTTTTTTCTGCACCCCATTGGTAATTTCTAAAAATAACCATGGCGATAGCTGGCCACTCTTCTCTTGCACAAGAACTCATTTCATTCATACTTATACCAAATGCACCGTCACCAGCGAAACCTATTACTGGTGTATCTGGACAACCAATCTTTGCCCCAAGAATCGAAGGAAACCCATAACCACATGGACCAAATAATCCTGGTGCTAAATATTTTCTTCCTTTTTCAAAAGTAGGATAAGCATTTCCAATTGCACAATTATTTCCAATATCACTTGAAATAATTACGTCATCAGGCATACCTGCTTGAATTGCTCTCCATGCTTGTCTTGGAGACATTCTGTCTGCGTCTCTTTCTCTTGCTTCTTTATTCCAAACTGTGCCTTTGTCATCATCTTCATGATCTAAACTTGATAGTTTTTGTAACCACGCAGATTTAGTTTGATGAATAATATCTTTTCTCTTTTGTCTATCCGTGTCTCCAGCTGTTGGTGAAAGTTGGGCTAAAAGTTGCTGCGCAACTAATTTTGCATCACCACAGATACCAACAGTAACTTTTTTTGTTAAACCAATTCTATCTGAATTCATATCGACTTGAATAATATTTGCATTTTTAGGCCAATAATCCATTCCGTAACCCGGTAATGTTGAAAAAGGATTTAATCTTGTTCCAAGAGCTAAAACAACATCAGCTTTTGAAATTAATTCCATTCCAGCTTTTGAACCATTATAACCTAACGGTCCTGCAGCTAATGGATGACTTCCTGGAAAGCTATCATTGTGTTGATATCCTGAACACACAGGTGCATCTAATTTTTCGGCTAATTTTTTACAATCTTCAATAGCTCCACCTATTACTACGCCAGCTCCAGATAATATTACTGGAAACTTTGCTTTAGACAATAAGTCAGCAGCTTTTTTAATTGCATCTACACCACCTGCTTGTCTTTCTAATCTAACTATAGGTGGAAGATCTATATCAATTACTTGTGTCCAATAATCTCTTGGAACATTTATTTGTGCAGGAGCTGAACCTCTGATAGCTTTTTCAATAACTCTATTCAAAACTTCTGCCATTCTTGAAGGATCTCTTACTTCCTCTTGATAACAAACCATATCTTTAAATAAATTCATTTGTTCGACTTCTTGAAAACCACCTTGTCCCATAGTTTTATTTGCAGCTTGAGGTGTTACTAATAATAGTGGTGTATGATTCCAATAAGCAGTTTTAATCGGTGTTACTAACCCAGTTATACCAGGGCCATTTTGTGCAATAACCATTGACATTTTTCCAGTGGCTCTAGTGTATCCATCTGCTATCAAGCCACCGTTTGTTTCATGAGCAACATCCCAGAAGGTAATTCCTGCATCTGGAAAAATATCAGATATAGGCATAAAAGCAGACCCGATTATTCCAAAAGCGTGTTCGATACCATGCATTTGTAAAACTTTTACAAAAGCTTCTTCTGTTGTCATTTTTGTCATTAATAGAACCTTTCTAAATAAGTGTATGAAATAATTTTATAAAAACTATTTGTTAATTTTTGCGATTAATATATAAGATTTTGAAAATTTCAAACAATCAATTTGACACTATATATATGGCTACAGATATCATAATTCACGATGAAAAAGACAATGTTGGCGTAGTAGTTATTGAAAAAATCGTTCCAAAACAAGACTGCAAATGCTGGATTATGGAAAATGATACTTCAGCGGAAATTCAATCTGTAGATGAGATCCCTTTAGGTCATAAAATTGCAATGGTTGATCTTAAAGAGGGAGACACAATTCTTAAGTATGGTCACGATATAGGAAAAGTAGTAAAATCAATTAAAAAAGGTGAGCATGTTCATGTTCATAATGTAAAGACAAAGAAGTGGTAATAAAATGGAAATTCCAAAAAGTTTTTTAGGTTATAAAAGAGAAAATGGAAGAGCAGGAACAAGGAATCATGTAATCATTCTTCCTGTTGATGATATTTCAAATGCTTGTGCTGAGGCTGTTGCTAATAATATCAAAGGAACTATAGCACTACCCCACTCGTATGGAAGACTTCAATTCGGAGCTGATTTAGAATTACATTTTAGAACTATGATTGGAACTGGGAGCAACCCAAACGTTGCCGCGGTAATAGTAATTGGTATTGAACCTAAATGGACAAAAAAAATTGTTGATGGAATAGCAAAGACAGGTAAGCCTGTTGAAGGTTTTCACATTGAAAGAACTGGTGACATCGGAACAGTTATGAAAGCTTCAAAAAAAGCTCAAGAGTTTGTTATGTGGGCCTCAGAAAAACAAAGAGAAGAATGCCCAATTAGCGACTTATGGATTTCTGTTAAATGTGGTGAGTCTGACACTACATCAGGTTTAGCTGCAAACCCAACGGTTGGTAATTTAATGGATAAACTTGAGCCATTAGGAGTTCATTTATGTTTTGGTGAAACATCTGAATTAACAGGTGCAGAAAAAGTTTGTGCTACAAGAGGAGCAACTAAAGAAGCTTCAGATAAATTTATGAAGACTTGGAGTTCTTATAATGACTTTATTTTAAAAGAAGCAACAGATGATCTTTCCGAAAGTCAGCCAACAGCAGGAAACATTGCTGGGGGTTTAACTACAATTGAAGAGAAAGCTTTTGGAAACTTTCAAAAAATTGGTAACTGTAAATTTGTAGATGTGTTAGAGCCAGCAGAAGAACCAAAAAAAGGAAAAGGTTTGTATTTTATGGATACTTCATCAGCAGCAGCTGAATGTGTAACACTACAGGCAGCAGCAGGTTTTAATATTCATCTATTTCCAACAGGACAAGGAAATATTGTTGGAAACCCTATCGAGCCTGTTGTAAAATTAACTGCAAATCCTTTAACAGTTAAAGGTATGGGGGAACATATAGACTGTGATGTATCTAAAATTCTTTCAAGAGAAATGAACATGTCTGAAGCAGGAGACAAACTCATCGAGACAACACTTAGAGTTGCTAATGGAAGATTAACCTGCGCTGAAGCATTAGGTCATAAAGAATTTGTTATGACTAAGCTTTATAGAAGTGCTTAATCAATAATTTATAAAATGTTTTCAAAAAATTATCTGGTAGTCATACCAGGTATAATTCTAGCTTTTGTTCTTTATACACTCTCTCAAGGTTTTAATAATATAATTGGCACTGAAATTTTGGGATACGATAAAAGCCCTATTTCTACTGCGATGATAGCTATCTTACTTGGTATGCTTTTTGGAAATATCTTTAAAGTAAGAGATGGCTTTCAAAGAGGTTTAGATTTTACAAGGGAATATATTTTAAAACTTGGAATAATTTTTCTTGGGATACAACTTAAACCATTTGAGTTTTTAGATTTTGGTAAAATAGCAATACCATTAATTATAGTGTGTATTGTAAGTGTTCTTATTGTAATAAAACTATTAATCAAAAGACTAAAAATACCAACGAGAATGGCATATTTAATTTCTATTGGCAGCACTGTTTGTGGAACAACTGCAATCATGGCAACGGCTCCTGTTATTAAAGCAAATAAAAATGAAGTCTCATATGCTATAGCGAATATTACATTATTTGGCATATTGTCTATGCTTATATACCCATATTTCGCAAATTTTTATTTTAATGGTGAACCTTTGCTTATTGGACTTTTTTTAGGAACATCTATACATGAAACTTCTCAAGTTGCAGCTGCAGGATTAATTTATGAACAACAGTTTAGTAGTCCTGAAACATTAAATATAGCTACAGTAACTAAACTAATTAGAAATACTTTTTTAATAATAATGATACCACTGTTCGCTTTTTTATATAATAGAGGTCAAACAAAAGAAAAAAGTTATTCTATTTTAAGTATTTTTCCATATTTTGTTTTAGGATTTGTTGGAATGATTATCTTACGAAATATAGGTGATCAAATATTCATATCTGATTATAGTGACAATTGGGAAGAAACAATCCTTACTATAAAATTTTTATCAAAAATTTTTTTAACAATGGCAATGGCTGCGATTGGTTTGTCTACAAATTTAAAAGATATTAAAAGTATGGGCTATAAACCATTTATTGTTGGATTTGTTGCGATGCTAACGGTTGGGATAGTTTGTATAATAACAATCGAAAGTTATTTAAAATTTTTTATTTAACAGGTTTAGTTAAATATTTTTTTCTTAAATTTGATAAAAATCTTCTTATAAATGCAGCTCCTATTCCTAAAAAAATAGCAAACATAATTGAAAATAATCCATAAAAAAATGGCATATCTTTAGAAAATTCTTGGATGAATTTTGAAAAAAAGTTTAGCTCTGAACTTGGTATTTTAGAAATTTCTTTTTGAATTTCCTCAACAAAGAAAGTGTCATAGGCTATAGCGATACCTACAATCAATAATAAAATAGCCAATAATGCTTTAAGACCTGTACTGTCAATTCTTTCTCCAAGTTTTTGGCCAACTTGAACTCCTATGATAGATCCGACTACTAACATTACGACCAACATCAGATCTATTGAACCATAATTAAATGAGTGTAAAAAAGTAACTATTACACTTACAAAAATTGTAACAAATAAAGAAGTTCCTGGAACTAATCTTGTTGGCATTTTTATAATGTAGATCATTGCTGGAACTAAAATAAAAGCACCACCAATGCCCATTATTGCCGCTATGAAACCAACTGCTAAACCGATTATAACTGGTGTAAATACACTTTCATATAATTTAGATTTTGGAAATCTCATTCTCAATGGAAGACCATGAATCCAATAATGAACGTGTAATTTTTTTCTTTCTATTACATTTTTCTTTGCCTTATCAATTTCACCAAGACTCTCAACCAACATTAGTGTGCCTATAATTGCTAAAATATACATATAAGCTAAAGAAATTACGGTATCAATTTTTCCAATACCTTTAAAATAAGTAAAAGTATAAATCCCTAGAGCTGTTCCTATAGAACCTCCAATTACAATCATAAAACCCATTTTGTAATCCAAAGTATTTTTTAACCAATGAGTGGTAGATCCAGATACTGAAGTTGCTAAAATATTATTTGCTTCATTTGCAACTGCATAAGCTGGCGGAACACCTAAAAAGATTAAAAATGGTGTCATTAAAAACCCACCCCCAACACCAAACAAACCTGACAAAATACCAACTAATGCACTTAAAAAAAGTATTTCAATGGGATTAACAAAAACTTCAGCTATAGGTAAAAAAACTTCCATCTAATAATAAAAAACTTTAAGTAAAACTTATTTAAAAGTTATAAAAGTTCCAACTAAGATTACACCCCAACACGCAGCTATAGCTGAAAAAATCCCAGTTTTAATAAAAGCTGTTTTCTTGCTAGTTATTTTTTGAAGAATTTTTATAATTGAAAGGTGCATCTTTATCCCTCAATACACCCAGTGAAAAAATTGTCAAATTATAATTTAATAAATAGTTGCTCCAAAGACCTTAATCACTCCATCCTCTACTCCGAGAACCAGCCTTCCTAAGAACTCGCCTGATATCTTCTTATTTGTTTGTTTAATGAGAACAGTTATGTGCTCTCCTCTTCTTAAAGTTCCGAAAGGTTCATAAGTTTCATTAAGGTTAGTAATAAGTTCATTATTAGCCCACTGCTTTCCTAGTTCGACCTCATTAGCACCAAACAACATTTGTGTTGAAAAATCTCGCGTAAATCCACCATAATCCTTAAGGTTAGACGATCTAACCAAATTTTCCCAGAAAGGTTTACCTATTGCAAATATTTCTTCATCAGATTTAGCTAAAAGATCCATGGATGTTTTAATTTTTATATGTTTTTAAGAGGCTTTCTTCTTCTCATTCTCATCTACTATGTGATACACAGGTACTTTTTCCATACTAAATTTACCTGTCTTAGGGTCTCTTCTTGAAACTGTTAAACAATGCCAATTATCATCATCTAATTTCATGTGATCGCCCCTATAATAGTATCCTGGCCAACGAGTTTCTTCTCTAAACAAAGTATGTTCTGTAACACACTGAGAAGTCAAAGCTCTATGTTTCAATTCCCAAGCTCTCATTAATTGATGATAATCCTCAGCACCTACTTTTTCCAAGTCTTCTTGTAACCAATCCAAAAGTTCTAAACCTCTTTTAAGCATGTTACCATTAGTCATGTAATTTGATGTGATACCACCAACATATTCGTCCATAATTTTTTGAAGTCTTTGTAAGCCTTGAATTGGAGAAATATAGCTAGGTGAAACAGTTCCTCCAGTAATTTCATTTTGAGCAACTGTGTACGTATCTAATGGTTTATAAACTGCAGTTTTAAAATCTTCACATTGCTTATCTGAAACATTAATCCCGTCAGCTTTTTTGTCTTCTATATATTTAACCGCAGCTTTAGCGGCCAATCTACCTTCGGTAAAAGAACCAGATGAAAACTTATGTGCACTCCCACCAACAGTATCTCCAGCACCAAATAATCCATCAATAGTTAACATTCTGTTGTATCCCCAGAAATATTCTGGTGGAGATAAATCTTCTGGTCCACTAACCCAGGCCCCTGAACATGTTGCATGAGAACCCATAACATAAGGTTCGGATGTTGTTAATTCTGGATTTGTATGTTTTGGGTCAATATTTTGAGAAGCCCAAACTACAGCTTGACCTACAGTCATTCCTAAAAAATTTTCCCAACCAACAGTTTCTAAATGAGGATCTTGAAATGCTTCTTTTGTCACCATATGAATAGGTCCACCTCCTGCAGCAACTTCTTGAATAAATGCATGGTTTCTCAAACATGTTGGAGTTGGATGATGGTCAATGTATTCACCAACTAATTCTTTTGTTTGGTCGTACCACTTCTTCTCATAATTTTCTCCGTTAGCATTTTGAGTGTAAGTTTTTAAATGTAAAAAATATGCACCAACAGGTCCATAACCATCTTTAAATCTGCATAAGACAATTCTGTTTTCCATTTGAGTCATTTTAGCACCTGCTGCTATAGGTAAAGCATAAGCAGAACCATTACTCCAAGGTGCATACCAAGTTCTTCCCATACCTTCACCAACAGCTCTAGGTTTAAAAATATGTGATGCTCCTCCTGCTGCAACAATTACAGTTTTTGCTCTAAACACATGAAAATCTCCTGTTCTCATGTTAAATCCGACAGCTCCACCAATTCTGTTTTCTTTAGCCTCATCCATTAATAAGTGAGTAACCATTATTCTATTATAAATTTTATCAGCAGATTTTTTAGCAGCTTCTGCAACAATTGGCTTATAGCTTTCACCATGTATCATGATTTGCCATTTACCTTCTCTTAAATATCTTCCTGTCTTTTCATTTTTCATCATTGGAAGACCCCATTCATCAAACATATGAACAGTTGAATCTACATGACGAGCCATGTCATATCCTAAATCTTCTCTAACCATTCCCATTAAATCATTTCTTGCATATCGAACGTGATCTTCTGGTTGGTTTTCATCCCATTGCATTCCCATATAACAATTAATTGCATACAGTCCTTGAGCAACAGCTCCACTTCGATCAATATTAGCTTTTTCAACACAAATGATTTTTAAATCTCTTCCCCAATGTCTAGCTTCAAAAGTAGCACCAGTTCCTGCCATTCCACCACCAACAACTAATACATCGCATTCTTCAAAATGTGTTTTGTGTTTAGCCATTAATAATAAACTCCTTTTTTAAATGAGTCTTTTGGAACAGAGGGTAGTTCTTGATTAGTGTTTAAGCCTTCTGGCTCACTGTATAATCTTTGAGAATTAATTTCACCTTGATTGGGTGTATCACCATCAGCTAGTTTGGGAATAAATTTACCCCATGGTTTCGTTGTTATTGGAGAAACAAAGTTTTTCTCTGTACCATTTCTAAATTTTATTTTCCAAGAAATTGTTCCTTTTTCTTCTTCTCTTCTAACTCTTACACTATGACCCATAGGTGCAAAGTCAGCATAACCTCTGACATCTATAGCATGATTTGGACATGCTTTTACGCACGAATAACATTCCCAACAAAAATTAGGTTCAATATTTTTTGCACGTCTTATATTTTCGTCTATGTGCATTATATCTG
>CACGKH010000023.1 GCA_902573585.1 uncultured Pelagibacteraceae bacterium | reverse complement strand
AATTAAAAAACTAATATATTTGATGATCATTCTTTTTCTTTAAAAACTAAGCATACACCGTTATTACAATATCTTTTGCCAGTAGGTTGTGGTCCATCTTCAAAAATATGTCCGTGATGTCCACCACAATTTTTACAATGATATTCTGTTCGAGCATAACCTAGTAAATGATCTGTTTTAGTTTCGAAAACATCAGGTAAAGACTCATAAAATGACGGCCAACCTGATCCACTTTCATACTTAGTAGATGAATCGAATAATTTTATTCCACAATTTGCACAATGATAACTTCCTTTACGCTTTTCATTATTTAATTCACTTGTTCCAGGAGGTTCTGTTCCATCCTCAAACAAAACTAGTTTTTGTTCTGCGGTAAGATTGGGATTTTTTTTTGTCATATAATCATATTAATTTAGCACAAGATTGATGTAAAAAAGAATGTAATTCAACAAGTTTATTAAAATCTTTATTATATCCACCACCTAAGACTCCACATAATGGAATGCCTTTTGAAAAGAAATTTTGTGTAATTAATTCATCTCTTTCTCTAATTCCCTGATCTGAAATTTTTAATTTACCTAATCTATCATTAAAATGAATATCAACACCCGCTATATAAAAAACATAATCAAAGTTTTCTTGATTTAATTGATTTAAATAAAAATTAAGTATCTTAAGATATTCCTTATCTTCCATATTATCATTAAGCTCTACATCAAGATCACTAGTTGATTTTTTAGCTGGGTAATTTGATTTTGAATGCATACTAAAAGTAAATACATTTTTATTATCTTTAAATATATCAGAATTACCATTCCCTTGATGCACATCTAAATCAACTATTAAAATTCTTCCTGCTAATCCTCGATCTAACAAATATTGGGCAGCAACTGCAACATCATTAAATACACAATAACCAGCCCCTCCATCAAAATTTGCATGATGGCTTCCACCAGCAGTATTACAAGCAAGACCATATTTAATTGCAAGCTTAGAAGCCAATACTGTTCCACCTGTTGCGACTAAAGATCTTTGAATAACGCTGTCAACTAATGGAAAACCTATTTTTTTAATACCATTTTTATCTAAAGTTTTATTCTTTATGTCCTTGATATAAATTTCAGAATGAGCTCTCTTCAACGTTTCTTCAGAACATGGATAAGGCTCATGAAATTTTTTAACTATATTTTTTTTGATTAAATAATTTGCAAGTTCACCAAATTTTTCTATAGGAAATTTATGATCATCACCAATTTTCGCAAAATAATCCTTATGATTTACAACAGGTAAATCCATTTTTACTCAATAATACGAATTGGTTTACCGTTAACACAACTCTCTAATGCTTCAATCATTTGACTATAATAAATACTATAATTTTCTGCTGTTACATATCCAAGATGTGGAGTTAACAATGCGTTAGGTAAAAATCTTAATTTATTATTTTCTGGCAAAGGTTCCCTCTCGTATACATCTAGTCCTGCTCCTGCAATTTCATTTGTTGACAGTGCAATTATCAAATCATCCTCGTTTATTATTGGTCCTCTAGATGTGTTAATTAAAAAAGCAGTTTTTTTCATTTTATCCATCTCTTTCAAAGTGATGCAATCTTTATATCTTTCTCCTCCTTGAACATGAATTGATAAAAAATCAGAATTTTTTATTAAATCTTCTTTACTGCTCGGCAGAACATCTAGTTCTTTACAAGTATCTAGATTTAGATTTTCGCTCCATGCCATTACTTGCATGCCAAACGCTTTACCAATTTTAGCAACTTGTGAACCTACTCTACCAAGACCAATTAAACCTAAAATTTTTCCTTTCAATTCAATTCCAACAGTTGTTTGCCAATAACCTTGGTACATATTGTCAATTTCTTCTTTTAAATTTCTTGCAAGTCCTAATATTAAAGCCCAAGTTAATTCAGGGGTAGGATGTATATTAGACTCTGTACCACAAACTATGACTTTTCTTTTTTTTGCTGCAACAAGATCAATTGATTTATTTCTTAAACCACTTGTTATTATGAATTTTAATTTACTTAGATTATCAATTAAATTTTTTGTCATTGGTGTTCTTTCCCGCATTATCAATAAAGCCTCAAAATCAGCCAATTGATCAAGAGCATCTGACTCGTCAATAAAGGGTTCACTAAAAATTTTAAACTCATATTTTCCGGATAGTTTTTCTAAATCCACGAATTGTTGAGAAACATTTTGGTAATCATCTAATATTGCAACTTTAAGCATTTTTAATTTCCTTATTTGATAAAAATAAACCTAATATAATTAAAATTGCTCCAATCAAGTGAAAAAATTGAAATTGTTCATTATAAAAGAATATTGCCATTATTGTGCTGAATAATGGTATTAAAGATAAGAATATACCCGCTCTATTTGCCCCAATGATAGAAACTGCTCCTGCCCAACAATAATAAGATCCAATGCTTGGAAATATTGCAACATAAACTAAAATATAAAAAAGATTACTACTTATCTCAATAATTTTGCCTTGTGTTATATCTAAAATAAATAGTGGCAAAAGAAAAATTAATCCAAATGTGCAAATTATATGGACAAGAGCAAGTAAAGATACTTCGAAGGTTCTTTTTCTTAAATACGCAGAATATATTCCCCAAGCAATTATTGCTCCGATCATGAATAAATCTCCTTTATTAAAATTTAAGGTGAGTAAAATATTTAGATCAAGTCTGGTAATAATAGCTAAAATTCCTAAGACTGAAATAAGTAATCCAGATATTTGAAAAATATTTGTTTTTTCAATTTTTAATAAAAAACAAACTAAAATTATTGTTACAGGTATTGCTGTATTAAAAAGTGATGCATTAATTACTTGAGTATAATTTAAAGCATTATAAGTAAAAGAGGTAAATATACATACGCTGGTAGAACCTAGAATAAGAAATAATGATAAATTTCTTTTAATGTGATTTTTTAATTTTAATATCTCTTTATAGGTAAAGGGAAGTAGTATTATCCATACTAGGCACCACCTTAAAAATGCAAGTGAGTTTGGAGGTATATTTTCTAAGTAAGCAAACTTTGCTAATGTAAAGTTACCAGCCCAAAATAATGTTGCACAAACCAACATTATATAAGCTTTGGTATTTTGCATAAATTAACTGAATCTTGCTGAGCTATAAGGATCTAAATTTAAATTAGTATTTTCATTAGCTATCATTCCAGAGACAATCTTTCCAGATATTGGACCTAATGTCCATCCCAAATGATGATGTCCAAAACAATAAAATACATTTTTATGATTTTTTGACGGTCCCATTACTGGTAAAAAATCAGGTAGAGTTGGTCTAAAACCTAACCATTCATCTTCATGTTCTGGTAAATCTCCCAACATATATTTTGCATTATTTATTAAATTTTTTATTCTAGATTTAGATAAAGGATTTTCTAAACCACCAAATTCTACAGTACCAACTACTCTCAATCCTTGTTCCATTGGTGTAATTCCAAAACCTCTATTAGAAAAAATTACTGGTCTTTTTAAAAGGTGGTCGCAATTTTTAAAATGAATATGATAACCTCTTTCTGTATCTAAAGGAATTTTCTCACCCAAATTATCAGTTAATCTTTTTGAAAAAGCTCCACATGCAATGACCGCTTTATCAAAAGTGTATTTTTTGTTAGCAGATATAAAAGTTGGTTTTTCATCATTAAATTGAATATTTTGAATATTTAATTTATTAAATTTTCCTCCTTTTTTTAAAAATAATTCGAATAATTTTAACAAAATTTTTTTAGGATTTCTTGCATGTCTTGCATAAGGGTAATAAACTCCAGCATGGTAAAATGGTTTAATGTTAGGCTCTAAATCATGAATTTCTTTTTTATTTACTATTTGTTGTTTTACACCTAATTCGTCTCTTACTTTAATTTCTAACTCGCGACTTTTAAGATCTTTGTTATTCCAAATATAGAGAATACCTTTATTTTCAACCAATCCATCTAAATTAATCTCATCAAATAATTCATCATATGCTGGTAGAGCTAAATCTAAAATTTGATGCATATTTTTTGCAGTATGCATCATTTTTTTTTGAGAGGTATTTAAAATAAACTTTACAAACCAAGGTATCATTTTAGGTACGTAGTTCCATTTTAGTGCTAGAGGGCCTGTTGAACTTAATAACATTGCAGGTACATCTGCAAGTACATCTGTTCTATTTAAAGATAATGAAGCATAAGGTGAAAAGTGACCAGCATTTCCATACGACGCAGCTGGGCTGCCAGGGTCGTCTTTATCAAAAATAGTCACTTCAAATCCTTTTTTTTGAAGAAATAGTGCGTTTGAAATACCTTGAATACCTGCACCAATTACGCCAATTTTTAAATTATTCATATGAAATTATATAATTAATAATTTAGATAATTTAGGTGACAAATTATACTTAAGCAATTGCCTGTTGACTGTGAACTTTAGCACTCATGACTATTCCAAAACCAATCATAGTCGCCAACATTGAAGATCCTCCATAAGACATTATTGGCAGTGGAGAACCAACTATGGGCAATAAACCTAATACCATACTCATATTAATTGCAATATAAACAAAAATAGCAGCTCCAAAACTATAACAAAAAATTTTTGCAAAATAACTTCTAGATGTAGCTCCTATGGCTAAAATTCGGTAAATAATAATTGCATAAATTAATAACAGAATAAAAGAGCCAACAAAACCAAACTCTTCAGAAAAAAGTGTAAAAATAAAATCTGTATGTTTTTCAGGTAAAAATTCCAAATAACTTTGTGTGCCTTTTAAAAAACCTTTTCCAAATATACCGCCTGATCCAACCGCAATTTTAGATTGTATAATTTGATATCCAGCACCTAAAGGATCTCTATCAGGATTTAAAAAAGTTAAAACTCTTAATTTTTGATAAGGTTTTAAAAAAGCAATTATAAAAGGTAAAGAAATTATAAAACCTAACATAGTGTAGATAAAATACTTATGGTTTATTCCAGCAAACCATAGAACAGCAATTCCACTAATCGCTATTAGAAGAGAGGTCCCTAAGTCTGGTTGTACAATTACTAAACCCATGGGTAATATAATAACTATCAAAGATGTGAGTATTGTATAAATAGAATTTACTTTCTCTAATTTCATTCGATGAAAATATTTAGCAAGACAAAGAATTATAAATATTTTCATTAATTCAGATGGTTGAAGGTTGATAAAATATAAATTAATCCATCTTTGAGAGCCTGAGGAAGTTATTCCAAATAAATAAGTCCAGACTAACAAACCTATTACTAAAAAATAAGAAAGGTATCCTATTGAAAACCAAAACTTAATATTTATGAAAGAAAAAATTAACATCATAGTGGTAAATATAATTAATTTTACAAAATGACTTTTGGTATGAAATAATATTTTGCCACCATCGGTAGAATACATGGTTGTTAGACTTATAAAACCTAAGAGCAAAATACAGGCCAATAAAAGATAGTCAAAATTTCTAAATTTTTGAAATAAATTAAAATTACTTTTGTTAAATCTTGTATGTATATACATTAAATATCCATATATTTTTTATTATTTATTGACTCTCTTAATTTGTGCTGGTCAATGATTAACTTAAATAATTTTTTTGCCATAGGTGCAGCTGTTGTACTTCCATTTCCTCCATGTTCCACAATAACACTTAAAGCATACCTCGGATTTTTATAAGGTCCAAAAGCAACATATAAAGCATGATCTCTCTCCTCATAAGGAATTTCAAAAGTTTTTAAGTCTAATTCTCTATCTCTCTCCGTAATTTTTTTCACTTGAGCAGTTCCAGTTTTACCAGCGAATTGATATTTTGGATTATCTATTCTAGATCGATAAGAAGTCCCCCTAACTTCATTTGTTGAACTAAACATGGCGTCCTGAACAATTTTTATATTTTTTGGGTCATTAAACAGTGGAGTATATTTATCATTTGGATGAACTTTATTATCATCAACAATAATTTGAGGATAAATTTTATACCCTCCATTTGCAATTTGAGCTGTCATTAAGCAAAGTTGTATAGGTGTAGTTTGAATATAACCTTGACCAATTCCAGTGATTATTGTTTCTCCTAATACCCAACTTTGCCCTAAAGCATTTTTTTTCCACTGCGTGTTTGGAACTAAACCTTTTTTTTCAATATCAAATAAATTACCAAAAACCCTTTCCCCTAGTCCAAATTTTTTAGCAGTTTCACTTAATCTATCCACTCCAAGTTTTCTTGCTATTTCATAAAAATAAGTATCACATGATTGTTTCATTGCATTTCTTAAATTCATAAATCCATGACCCTGTTTTTTCCAACAATGATAAGTTTGACCATAATACTCTAAAGGGTTTTTATGCCCTCTACAATTGACAGTAAAATTAGGGTTAATAATTCCATTTTCTAAAGCAGATAAAGCTACAATTGGTTTTATTGTCGAACCTGGAGAGTAGTTTCCCTGTAAAGTTTTATTTACCAAAGGTTTCATTGGATTATTTCGAATAAGCTGCCAATCATCCTTGCTTATTCCAAAAACAAATAAATTTGGATCAAAAGAAGGTGATGAATGCATAGCAATTATTGAGCCAGTATAAATATCCATTACACAAATAGAGCCAGCTTTATCTTTTAATAATTCATTAGTTAATTGTTGAACTTTTGTATCTAAAGTTAATCTTAAAGTTTTTCCTTTCTCTCCTTTTTGATATTCAAGTTGACTAATCCTTCTCCCGTATGCATTTACCTCATATCTTTCAATATCATTAGAGCCTATTAATTTTTCTTCAAAAGATTTTTCTAACCCAACTTTTCCAACCTTAAGTCCTGGTACAAAATTTTTCTTTATAATTTCTGTATTTTCAACATCGATTTTATTGGCCTGACTAACATAACCAAGCACATGGGTGAAGTTTTCTTTAAAAGGATAATTTCTTGAAATAGAAATAACTGGCTTTACCCCGTTCAAATCATATAAATGATTATTTATTTTTGAAAATTTATTCCAATTTAAATTATCTGAAATGATTAAAGTTTCCCAAGGTTTAATTTCATTCTTTTTTTTTAATACTTTTTTAAATTCTTTCTCAGATAATTCTAGTAAATCTTTCAATCTATAAATTACATATCTAAAATCTTCTACTTCTTCAGGAATTATATGAAGTTGATAAGCCTCAAAATTTCCAGCAATTATATTTCCAAAATAATCATGAAACTCACCTCTTACTGGTGCTAGTTTCCACTCTCTTATCCTGTTTTTATCAGATAAAGTTAAATATTTTTTATTTTCTTTTACTTGTAAAAAAAACAATCTACTTACTAAACCTATCATTATTGCAAATTTAAGAGATCCTGTAATAAACATTCTTCTGTTTATTGAATTTAACTTTGTTACGTTATCGCTTGAAGAATTAATCATTTATACTTTTAAGGTAATGTTTAAAAACTAATGCAAAAATTATATAAAATGTAAATGTGAAAAAAGTATTCACTAAATAGTTCATTAAAATTAAATTGAATGAAAAAAATAGTGTTAAAATTGAGTAATTTATCGAATTAATTAAGCTAACAACAAATAAAAAGTAAAACCAATCTTTAATTGGACTCGGTCTGATTGTGATGTTTCTAAAATAAGAAGTTGCAATACAAATTAAAATATAGGACAAACTACTAATACCCAAAGGTAATCCCACAACCGTGTCATTGAATAAACCAGCAATAAAGACAAAAATATAATCAAAGTTTTTAAAATCTTTTAATGTAAAGAAAAAAATTAAAATAAATGGAAAATTAAATGAAAAGTAATCTAAATTTAGATAATTTAAATCAAATTCGTTTAATACAGATATAAATAAAATTATTAATGGTAACCAAGAGTAGAGTTTTAAAAAAGTTCCTTTTGATCTTAAACTAGTCATTTATTTTTTTTCCTTTATTTAAAATACATTCTTTGTACTCTGGTGTTCCAATTTTATAACCAGTGCTAAATAATTTTCTTGTTTGACATTTATGACTATAAATTAGGTTCAATCGTAAATATTCTAGTTCATCTTTATCAATATTAAATTGATCAATTTTCTCCTTTTGATCAGATAATTTACTATTTAAATTCAAAATCTGATTATTTAACTCGTTAACTTTTACCTTCAAAAGATCATTTTCCTCTTTAAATTTAAGGTTACTATCCTCAATAATTTCCTTCTCATCTTCAAGAATTTTTATTTTTGCATCAATAGGATTAGTATTCTTAGAATTTGTGTCATCTAAATTTTCAATTTCAGTTTTTGTGATGACTTCAGCAAAAACATATTTGAGTTGAGAAAAGTCAGAATAAAATTCCACATTAAAATTTGTTTTAGATTCATCTTTTAGTTTTGTTAATTTTCCTATTGGTACTCCACTTTTAAAAATAGCCCCAGTACCAGAGGTATAGACAATACTTTCTTCAGTGAAATTGTCAGAAAGACCTTCTTTAATATACTTAATTTTTCCAAGATTATCCTCAGACCCAGTTATAATTGCTTGGATGTTCTGAGGAGCAATTGTTACAGGAACGTTAGAATTCAAATCGGATAATAATAATACTCGTGAAGTTTTAAAATTGACTTCAATAACTCTTCCTACCAAATATGATTGGTCGTAAATATTTGTTCCGATTTTTATATTATCTTTGCTTCCTTTATTAATGATAATACTTTTTAAAAATGGACTTTCATGATCTACTATAATTTTTGCCAATATTTTATCTGAACTTGAAACATAATCATTTATTAGTTCTTTTAACTCTTTATTTTCATTTTGTGTAATCTCACTAGATATATTTTTTGATCTTAGTTGACTTAATTCATCTTTATTTGATTTATAATCATAAAAAAAAGTTGTGTAGTCACTTATTTCAATAAATGTATTTTTTAAAAAATTTTCAGGAATAGATACTACAAATGAAGATCTGTATACCACTTCATTAATACTTGATTTTAAAATCTTTATGATCCTAAAATCTAAGCTAGATAATAAAATTGTAAATGCAGAAATAAGAACTAATGTTAAAAGTGAAAATTTTTGTTGAGTACTTTTTTTTAAAAAAGCAGATCTGATTGCTATTAATAAATCATCTCTGCTTGCTGCCATTTCTCTTAATATTCAGTCAACATAGTAGAGAATGTCTGCTCTTGATCTAGAGCTTTACCAGTTCCAATTGCTACACATGAAAGTGGGTCATCTGCAATATGAACGGGTAAACCTGTCTCTTTTGAAAAACGTTTATCAATATTTTTTAATAGTGCACCACCTCCAGTTAAAACTAATCCCATATCAACTAAGTCTGCAGATAATTCTGGTGGTGTACTCTCTAAGGCATCTTTAATCCCATTAACCATCTGTCTTAAAATATCATTTAATGCCTCTGCAGTATCTTCTTCTGTTATATTTACTTCTTTAGGTGTTCCAGATCTTAAATCTCTTCCTTTAACGGCGTATGTATTGTTATTAGTTGGAATAGCAGTGCCTATTTCTTTTTTTATTTTTTCTGCTGTGCTATCTCCAATCATTAAATTATATTCTTTTCTCATATAATTTACCATTGCACTATCCATTGCATCTCCAGCCACTCTTAATGATTTTGAATAAACCAATCCTCCTAACGACATGACAGCAATTTCACTTGTTCCACCACCAATATCAACAACCATTGATCCAGTTGCTTCCGATATTGGTAAATTAGCTCCTATAGCAGCAGCAATTGGTTCTTCAATTAATTGAACTCTTCTTGCTCCAGCTGCTAATGCACTATCTTGAATAGCTTTTCTTTCAACAGGTGTAGAACCAGTTGGAACGCATATTAAAATTCTTGGATTTGCAAAAGAGCTTCCTTTATGAACTTTTTTAATAAAATGTTTTATCATTTCCTCAGTAACTATAAAATCTGCAATTACCCCATCTCTCAAAGGTCTTATAGCTTGAATATTTCCTGGAGTTCTTCCAAGCATTGTTTTTGCTTCATCTCCGACAGCCAAAACTTGCTTTTTTCCTGCTTGGTCAACTATAGCAACAACTGAAGGTTCATTTAAGACAACACCCTGACCTTTTACTACAACTAAGGTATTAGCAGTTCCAAGATCTATTGCCATATCTTGACTCCAAACTTTTTTAATTTTATCAAATAAACCCATTTTAAATTCCTCTCACTTTTTCTTTTTCTTGCTCTATTCCTGGAGCAGTTTTTTCCCTTTTAATTATCATCTTATTTAAAGCACTTAAATAAGCATTAGCCGACGCAACCAATGTATCTGTATCTGCTGCTTGACCAACTGTTGTTTTACCTTTTTCCTCAATTCGAACACTTACCGTCGCTTGAGCATCTGTTCCTTCAGTAACTGCATGAACTTGATATAATAAAAGTTTTACATCATGTGGATATAAAACCTTTATACATTTGAATATTGCATCAACTGGTCCATCGCCAGTTTCAGAAGTTTTTTTCACTTCTCCATACACATCAAGGGTCATTTCAGCTCTTTGAGGCTCTCCAGTTCCAGCAAAAACTTTTAAAGACTTTAAATTAATAACATTTTTTTCTAAGACCATACTATCATCAACTAATGCTGCAATGTCATCGTCATAAACATGTTTTTTTTTATCAGCTAGTATTTTAAATTTTCCAAAAGCTGTTTGTATTACATCATCAGTAACATCAACATATCCAAGGTCTGATAATTTTTCTTTAAAAGCATGTCTGCCTGAATGCTTGCCCATTACCAAAGATGTTTTTTTAACTCCTACACTTTCTGGAGTCATAATTTCGTATGTCTCTCTATTTTTAAGCATTCCATCTTGGTGAATGCCAGCTTCATGTGCAAAAGCATTTTTTCCCACAATAGCTTTATTAAATTGTACTGGGAACGTTGCGTTTGATACTACTTTTGAGGCTTTACTCAATAATTCTGTTTTTATTCCAGTTGAGTACGGCATTAAATCATTTCTAGTTCTAATTGCCATTACAATTTCTTCTAAAGCTGCATTACCAGCTCTCTCTCCAATTCCATTAATTGTACATTCCACTTGTCTTGCTCCAGCTGAAACTCCTGCAAGCGAATTTGCAACTGCCAATCCTAAATCATTATGACAATGAACAGATAAAATAGCTTTATCAATATTTGGGACTTTATTTTTTAATGTCGTTATAATTTTTGTAAATTCAGATGGAGTTGTATATCCTACAGTATCTGGAATATTGACAGTCTTTGCTCCACAATCTATTGCAAGTTCTACAATTTTACACATAAAATCCATATCAGTCCTTGTCCCATCTTCGCATGACCATTCAACATCATCTGTAAATTTTCTCGCATATGTAACACTTTCCTTTATAGCATCTAAAACTTGTTCAGGAGTTTTATTAAGTTTGTGTTTCATATGAAGTGGACTCGTTGAAATAAAAGTATGTATTCTAAATCTTTCCGCAGATCTCAATGCTTCATGACATGCATCAATATCTTTTTTACTTGCCCTTGATAAACCTGCTGGTATTGAATTCTTTAAAATTTTACTTATAGCCTTTACTGACTCAAAATCTCCTGGAGATGCTATTGGGAAACCTGCTTCGATAATATCAATTCCTAGCTCATCAAAAACTCTTGAAATTTGAATTTTTTCTTCAAGACTCATTGATGCTCCTGGTGATTGTTCACCATCACGCATTGTAGTATCAAATATAAAAACTTTATCCTTATCGCTCATAACTAAATTATTGGAAAAAGTATCATACAATCTCTATTAGAAATTGCAAAAAGTTTATGAAAATTTAATGCTTTTAATTAACTCTTATCGCTATCAACCAATTTTTTCTTACTAATCCAAGGCATCATCGCTCTAAGATTTGCCCCAACTTTTTCAACTGGATGTTCAGCTAATTTAGCTCGAGTTGCAAGAAAGTTTTTTTGACCGCTTTTACATTCATTCATCCATTCCTTAGTAAATTTGCCAGATTGGATATCAGATAAAACTTCTTTCATTCTTTTTTTTGTTTCTTCCTTATTTATTATTCTTGGGCCAGATTGATATTCACCATATTCTGCAGTATTTGAAATAGAGTAATTCATATTTGCTATTCCACCTTCATAAATAAGATCTACGATTAATTTTACCTCATGAACTGTTTCAAAATAAGCCATCTCAGGTTCGTAGCCTGCTTCTACTAAAGTTTCATAACCATTTTTTATTAACTCTACTAGACCACCACAAAGAACAGTTTGTTCTCCAAATAAATCGGTTTCAACTTCATCTTTAAAAGTGGTTTCAATAATTCCTGATCTTCCTCCACCAACAGCTGAAGCATAAGACATTGCTAAATCTCTGGCTTTTCCTGAACCATTTTGATGAACTGCAAATAAACAAGGAACACCCCCTCCTTTTTCATATTCACTTCTAACTAAATGACCTGGGCCTTTTGGTGCTACCATAAATACATCTAAGTCCTTTCGAGCTTTAATCAGATCGTAATGAACATTTAAACCATGTGCAAACGCAATACTTGTTCCTGGTCTAATTCTTTGGTCAATGTGATTTTTATAAATTTCAGCCTGTAATTCGTCTGGAGTTAAAATCATTACTACATCCGCCCATTCAGCAGCATCAGATAAATTCATTACCTTTAGGCCTTTAGATTCCGCTTTTGGAATGCTAGAAGATCCGTCTCTTAGAGCCACCACAACATCTTTAACACCACTATCTTTTAAATTTAAAGCATGGGCATGACCTTGACTACCATATCCAAAAATTGCAATTTTTTTATCTTTAATTAGATTTACATCAGTATCTTTTTCATAAAACATTTTCATTTTTTTCTCCTAATTTATTTATTTAAAAACTTCTGCACCTCTTGTCATTGCGATAGCCCCTGTTCTTGAAGTGCTTGTAAGACCCAGTGGTTTTAATTTTTTACTCATCTTATCTATATCTCTTCTCAAAGCAGTAATCTGAATAACTACAGATAATTTTGTTTTGTCTAAAATTACAGGATTATAGCTTTTACAGGCTTTAAGGCATTTTTCTATCTTTTTTTTATTTCCAACAACTTTTAATAAAGCCATTTCTTTAAAAATTACTTTCTTATCCTCCCTTTTAAAATCAGCAACTTTATGCACTGGTACTAGTTTTTTTAATTGAAGTTTTATCTGATCTATGACCTGTGGAGTTC
>CACGKH010000022.1 GCA_902573585.1 uncultured Pelagibacteraceae bacterium | reverse complement strand
CAAAGGGATCTTTTGAACTAGTTGGTTTCTCATTAATACCAAAAAAACCAACTAAAGTATCAATTTTGTCTGTAATCGACAATGCTACACTAAATGGTTTTATTGGAGCTTTTGAATCTAGACCGATAGGTAAATATTGTTCGGTTATTGCTAACGAAACATCTTTATCAAAACCTTGATGCATTGAAAAGTATCCGCCCATAATTCCTTGCAACTCAGGGAATTCTCCAACTAAATCTGAAGTTAGATCTGTTTTACAAATTGATGCTGACAACTCTACTTTTTCTTTACTTATTAATAATTCATCAGAAATTATTCCACCTAATTTTCGCATTCTTTGGACTTTATCAAAATAAGTTCCCAAACCTTTAAAAAAATTCATCTCTTTTAATTCAGATACTTTTTTAACTAGATTTTGAGTTTTATCTTTATTCCAAAAAAATTCCGCATCAGTTAGCCTAGCTTCAACAACTCTTTCATTTCCAATTTTTATAAATCCTTTTTGATCTTTTTTATTTGTGACGATCAAAAATTCATTTGTAACTTCATCTTTTTGATCAAAAGTTGGAAAATATTTTTGGTGAGATTCCATTGTTAAGGTTAAAATCTCTTTTGGAATAGCTAGAAACTTTTTATTAAAATTGCATAGCAAAATATTAGGATTATCAACTATATTTACCACTTCATTAAATAGCCTAGGATTATCTTTAATCTTTAATTTTCGTTTACTAAGAATTTTCGAAAATTGTCTCTCAATTAATTCCTTCCTTTTATTTTGATCTACAAGTGTTCCTTGTTTTTTGAAAAATTTTTCATAGGAGTGAAAATCTAAAAAAATCTTTTTTTTTTCTTCGAAGTCTTTGTCAATGTATGTCATATTTGATGAGGAAATATGATGAAATTCAAAATTAATTATTTTTTTATCAAATACTGACAAAATTGACTTCAAGGGTCTGCCCCAATCAAGATTAAATTTCCCCCATTTCATTGATTTTTTCCATTGGTAGCTTTCAAGTAGTTTTGGAATAAACTCTATTAACAAATCATGAGTTTTTAATATTTTAGTTTTAGTTTTAAAAAAATAAAACTCATCTTTTTCAGTTTTTTTTTTGAACAAATCTTTTTTTTCAATTTTATTTGATCTTATAAATCCCTCTAATGCATGTTCTGGAGCATTTGTTTTTGGTCCTCGAATTTCTTCAGACAAGATCTCTATTTGTTTATCTAAACCCTCAAAAACTACAATTAATCTATTGGGTGTAGATAATGAATAAGCTTTTTTTGATTTAATTGATTTTTCAAAAAAAAAATTTTGAAATTCTTCTAAAAGTTTCTCACGCAAATTTTTTTGAAGTCCTGCAGGAATTTCTTCACTAAATAACTCTAAAAAAAATTCTGCCATTTTAAACTTGGGTATCAATCCAGACTGCAGCAGCTGACTTAGTAATCTCTCTTATTCTTCCAATATATTCTGCTCTTTGAGCAACACTAATTACACCACGAGCATCTAATATATTAAATACATGACTAGCTTTTAAACATTGATCATAAGCCGGTAGTGATATCTTTTTTTCAACTAGTGTTTTTGCTTCACTTTCAAACATGTCAAACATCGTAAAAAGATTTTTTGTATTAGCATGCTCAAAATTATATGCTGAAAATTCTTTTTCTGATTGATGAAAAACTTCTCTATATTCAACATTTTCATTATTCCAAATTAAATCATAAACATTTTTTTTTTGTTGAGTGAACATACAAATTCTTTCTAAACCATATGTAATTTCAACTGAAACAGGTTTACATTCAAAACCAGCCATTTGTTGAAAATAAGTAAATTGAGTTATTTCCATACCATCACACCATACTTCCCAACCAAGTCCAGCAGCTCCTAGAGTTGGGCTTTCCCAATCATCCTCAACAAATCTGATATCATGATCTTTATGATCAATACCAATTACTGATAAACTATTTAAATATAATTTTTTTATATTTGAAGGGGAAGGTTTTATTATAACTTGAAATTGATAGTAATGTTGAAGTCTATTAGGATTATCTCCATATCTTCCATCTGTTGGTCTTCTTGAAGGCTGAACGTAAGCAGCTTTCCATGGCTTAGGTCCAAGAGATCTTAAGGTAGTTGCTGGGTGAAAAGTTCCAGCTCCAACTTCCATATCATAAGGTTGTAAAATTATACAACCATGTTTACTCCAAAATTTTTGTAAATTAAGAATTGTATCTTGAAAAGTTTGAAACTTTTGTTTTTTTTTTATATTTTTAGAGACCATATCTTTGCCAGACAGATTTTTCTTCTAATATAGTTGCAAGCTGGTCGACATGATCACTTGATGATGATAGTTTTTTACTCAACCAGCTTTTTGATTTTTCAAATTTTTTAATTACTACATCTTCTCCAAATTTTTCTCTAAGTACTTGATTAGCATTACCAATTTCGTCAATTAAGCCAAGTTCTTTAGCTTTACTTCCAGACCAAAACTCTCCTGAGAATAATTCTATCTCTGATTTTTTAAGCTTAGAACCTCTACTTTTTTCGACAACATCAATAAAATCTTTATGTAAATCTAATTGTATATTTTTTAATCTTTCTATGTCCTCTTTTTTTTCATCAAGAAAAGGATCAAGAGTACTTTTATTTTTACCAGCAGTATGAACTCTTCTCTCAACACCAATCTTTTTTATTAGCTCAGTAAACCCAAAAGAGGAATAAATTACTCCGATAGAACCAATAATTGAACTAGAGTTTGCATATATTTCATCGCCCGCACATGCAATCAAATATCCACCCGATGCAGCAACATCTTCAGCAAAAACAATAACTTTTTTTTTATTTTTTTTTGCTTGTTGTCTAATAAAATTATGAATTAAGTGTGACTGAACAGGAGATCCTCCTGGTGAATTTATTGTTATTGCAACACATGGTGCTTTTTTTAATGCAAAAGCTTTTGAAATAATCTCTTCTTGACCCGAAAAATCTATTCCTTGCTTAAACTTTCCAACATTTCCAATAACTCCACTTAATTTAATATGTGGAACAATTTTTTTCTTTTTAAAAAAAGAGAACATTTTTAATCTTTATAGAATTTTTAATTGAATATAAAGACACCTTATAATTGAAGATTTAGGTGCGTCAATTGATAAGTAATAAATATAAACTTATTATACTAGTTTGTTCACATATATGGGAACAGTAATACAGCTCAAAAACCAAATTAATAATTCTTATTTTCAGCTTAAAGATTCTGTTGAGAATAAATTGTTATTAGTTGAAGAAAAAATTAAACTAAAACTGTCAAGTGATGTTGAGCTGGTTCAAAAAATGACTGACTATCATCTCGATACAGGTGGAAAAAGATTAAGAGCTTTACTCACTTTGGGTTCTGCCAAAATGTGTGGTTATTCAAAAGGTACTAGAGATATAAATTTAGCAGCATGTGTTGAATTAATTCATTCAGCAACTTTAATGCACGATGATGTAATAGACAATGGCTCCTTAAGAAGAGGAAAAGAAACATTGAATAAAATTTGGGATAATCACTCATCTGTATTGGTTGGGGATTATTTGCTAAGTAGATGTTTTGAAATGATGGTTGAAGATGGAAACATAGAAGTTTTAAAATTACTATCCTCAACGTCCTCTAAAATTGCTCAAGGAGAAGTGTTACAACTTCAACATCAAGGTGAAGTTGATATGTTAGAAGAAACGTATCTTAAAATTATATCTGCAAAGACTGCAGAATTATTTGCTGCATCAACTAAAGTTGGAGCAATTTTATCTGATATGAAAAATAAAGAAAAGGAAGCATTAGAATTTTATGGTAGAAATCTTGGTTTAACATTTCAAATTGCAGATGACACTTTAGATTATAATTCAGAATTAAAATTGTTTGGTAAAAAAATTGGTAAAGACTTTTATGAAGGTAAAGTTACGCTTCCTATAATTTTATTATTTCAAAAAGCAAACAATCAAGAAAAAGAAAAACTTAAAAATATTTTTTCAAAAAAATCAAGAGACGAAAATGAATTAAATTATTCTTTATCTTTAATGAAAAGATATGAGGTAATTAAAGCATGCTATCAAAAAGCTCAACACTACATCAATCTAGCTTCCAACTCTCTATCGGTATTTAATGATTGTGAAGAAAAAAATATTCTTGAAAATTTAACTTCTTTCAGTTTATCAAGAAATTTTTAAGGACTTAAAAGATTTTTAACCCAATTGTTATTTTTATCTAAAGTATATTTTAATCTTTCATGTATTCTGTTATCTCCATCTAACCAAAATTCAATACTTGATGGTTTTAAATTCCAACCAGACCAATGATCAGGTCTTGGAACATTATCCTTATCATTATATTTCTTCTTAAAGTTTTCTAATGAATTTAAAAGTTCTTCTCTATTTTTTAAAATACTACTTTGTTTAGATGCCCATGCACCTATTCTACTTTCATATGCTCTGGTCTTATAATAATCATCTGCTGTTTTGTTATCAACAAGCTTTAATGTTCCTGTAATTCTTATTTGTCTTAATAGGCTTTTCCAATGAAAACACATTGAAGCTTTTGGATTATCTTTTAACTCATTTCCTTTTTGACTGTTTAAATTTGTATAAAAAACAAATCCATCATCATCAAAGCCCTTAAGTAGAACCATTCTTACTGATGGAACACCAGTCTTACTGGATGTTCCTAGGGCTAAAGCATTAGGATCGTTTATCTCTTTCTTTTTGGCCTCAGCAAACCATTTTTCAAATAGCTTAAAAGGATCATCAAGATCTAAAAAGCATTTATTAAGCCCTAATGAGTTTTTTTGATTCATAATTTAAACAAAATAATCTATATAATATAAATAATGTCATTTAATACTTTTGGAAAGTTTTTTCGTTTCACTACGTGGGGAGAATCTCATGGGCCTGCTATTGGTTGTATTATTGATGGTTGTCCTCCATTAATTCAACTAAAAGAGCAAGATATTCAAAAAGAATTAGATAAAAGGAGACCAGGCCAATCTAAATTTACTACTCAAAGAAAAGAAAGTGATAAAGTGAAGATTCTATCTGGGGTCTTTGAAGGCAAGACTACTGGAACACCAATATCTTTAATAATTTATAATGAAGATATGAGATCTAAGGATTACAAGAATATTAAAGATAAATTTAGACCTGGACATGCTGATTTTACATATTTTAAAAAATATGGAATTAGAGATTATAGGGGAGGAGGAAGATCTTCTGCTAGAGAAACAGCTGCGAGAGTTGCCGCAGGTGCTATTGCTAAAAAAGTTTTAGAAAAAAAGCTAGGTAAAAAATTTAAGATTTCTGCTGCAGTTACTCAACTTGGTATACTTGGTTGTGATACAACAAAATGGAATGATAAAATAATATATAAAAACCCATTTTTTTGCCCCGACAAATCAATGTTAAAAATTTGGGAAAAATATTTATTAAGTATCAGAAAAGCTGGATCTTCGTGTGGGGCGGTAATTGAAGTAAGAGCCAATGGAGTTCCTGCAGGTTTAGGTGCACCTATTTATTCAAAATTAGACTCTGATATTGCATCTGCAATGATGAGCATTAATGCTGTAAAAGGAGTGAATATTGGATCGGGCATGAACTCAGCCCAACTGTCTGGTGAAGAAAATTCTGATGAAATTTCACAAAATAATAAAAAAATGAAATTTAATTCAAATAATGCAGGTGGAATTCTTGGTGGTATTTCATCAGGACAAGAAATAGTTGTATCGTTTGCCGTTAAACCTACTTCTTCAATTTTAAAAAGTAGGAAAACAATAAATAAATTTGGGAAAAATACGACAATATCTGTAACTGGTAGACATGATCCTTGCGTGGGTATTAGGGCGGTTCCGGTTGGTGAAGCTATGCTTTCATGTGTTTTATTAGATCATTACTTAATGAATAAAGCACAATGTGGTTAATTAAAACTATTTTTGTTTTTGTAAAACAATATTTGAATTCAATACATCTAAAACTTTTTCTTCAATGGAATTAGTGTCTAGATTTGCAGTTTTATACATATTTTCAGGCGTATCTTGATCAATAAAAATATCTGGAAGTGTCATGGATCTAAATTTCAAATTGGAGTCCATCAAACCTTTCTTAGTCAAAAATTCGACTACATGAGAACCAAAGCCTCCAATTGACCCCTCTTCGATAGTTATAATTGCTTCGTGAGTAGTAGCAAGTTGCCAAATTAAATTTTCATCAAGTGGTTTTGCAAATCTTGCATCTACTACAGTTATATTAACTCCCTTTTTTTTTAAATTTTCTGAGGCTTTTAAAGTTTCATTTAATCTTGCACCAAAATTTAAAATAGCTAATTTCTTTCCCTCTTGAATAATTTTAGATTTTCCTATTTCTAACTTTTCGTTAATTGAAGGTAAAATTGATCCAATTCCAATTCCTCTAGGATACCTAAATGCACAAGGTCTATCATTTATCTCTGTTGAAGTATTAATCATTCTCACTAATTCAGCCTCATCGCTAGCGGCCATCACAACAAAATTTGGTAATGTTGACAAATATGTAGTATCAAAGCTACCAGCATGTGTTGGTCCGTCTGCTCCAACTAGACCCGCTCTATCTATAGCAAACCTCACAGGCAAACTTTGAATAGCCACGTCATGAACTACTTGATCGTATGCCCTCTGAAGAAATGTTGAATAAATAGCTGCATAAGGTTTAAAATTTTCGGTAGCTAAACCAGCAGCAAATGTAACTGCATGTTGTTCTGCAATTCCTACATCAAAAGTTCTATCTGGAAATTCTTTACGAAAAATTTCGAGACCTGTTCCATCTGGCATTGCTGCAGTGATAGCTACAATTTTGCTATCTTTTTTTGCATGCTGAACTAAAGTATTTGCAAATATATTAGTATAGGATGGAAGTTTGCTTGCACTTTTAGATTGCTCACCAGTTTTAACATTAAATTTTGATACTCCATGATAATTATCTTTTGCTTTTTCTGCAAATGAATAACCCTTGCCTTTTTTTGTTTTAATATGAATTAAAATTGGCCCCTGATGTTTTGAGTCTCTGGCATTCCTCAAAATCGGAACTAAAGTATTTAAGTCATGTCCATCTATAGGACCAATGTAATAAAATCCAAGTGAGCTAAATAAAGTTCCACCTGTAACTGCTGACCTAAGTAAATCCTCAGCCTTACCAGCTTTTGCACTGAATCTTTTTGAAAATGCAGACGTAATAAGTTTAATCGTCTCTCTTAGACTAAAATAAATTTTACCTGAAAAAATTTTAGCTAAGTATGTACCCATAGCTCCTACAGGTCTAGCTATTGACATATCGTTATCATTTAAAATAACAATCATTTTAGTTTTGGAGGCGCCAGCATTATTCATTGCTTCATAAGCCATACCTGCACTGATAGCTCCATCTCCTATTACCGCTATGACATTATCTAATTTATTTAAAAGCTTATTAGCTTCAGCTATACCTAGGGCTGAAGAAATTGATGTAGAGCTATGAGCGGCTCCAAAGGGATCATATTCGCTCTCCAATCTTTTTGTAAAGCCAGAAAGACCTCCACCTTGTCTGAGTGTTCTAATTTTATCTTTTCTTCCTGTTAAAATTTTATGTGGATAGCATTGATGGCCTACGTCCCATATTAATTTATCATTTGGTGTATTAAATATATAATGAAGAGCGACACTAAGTTCAACAACTCCAAGACTTGCTCCTAAATGCCCGCCAGTAACTGATACTGCATTAATCATTTCCTCTCTTAACTCATCAGCTACCTTTTGTAACTTGGACTCAGGTATTTTTTTTAAGTCTGATGGGAAATTTATTTGATCTAAAAATTCGTATTCTTTTTTCATTTATTTCTGTTTAAAATATATCTTAATGTCTTAGACAAATTTTTTGATTTTGATCCATATTTTTTCAATTTATTATCGATTTTTAAAATTAACTTATTAGCATATTTAATAGTATTTTTATGTCCTAGTAAACTAATTAGAGTTGCCTTTCCTTTTTTTTTGTCTTTTCCAGTTTTTTTACCTGCAACTAGTAAACTTCCTTTATTATCAATTAAATCATCAGCAACTTGAAACAGTAATCCAATATCAGCACCTATATTTTCAAATTTCATAATTTCTTTTTTGCTTTTTTTTTTAATTATCAAAGGTGCCACACAACAAAAACTAAAAAGTTTTCCTGTTTTTTTTATTTCCATTTCAATAATTCTTTTTTTTGAAATTTTTTTATGTTCAAAACTTAAATCTAAATATTGTCCTCCAGCTATACCAAGGTGTCCAGAACTTTTAGAAATTTTATTAATTAAATTGATCTTAATTTTTTCAGAAACATTTAAATCTTTATGACTTAAAATTTCAAAAGCCATTGTTAATAGGGAGTTACCAGCTAAGACTGCTGTAGACTCACCAAATTTAATGTGAGTTGAGGGTTTGCCCCTTCTTATTGTATCGTTATCCATACAAGGCAAATCATCATGTATTAATGAATATGCATGAATACATTCAACTGCAGAACCTAAAATAATTAATGATTTATAATTTAATTTAAAAATTGATCCAATATCAATCAAGATTTTTGACCTTATTTTTTTTCCCCCCGAAAATAAACCGTACTTCATAGGAATTATTAATTCAGATTTTTTTTGTTTTTTAATGAATCTTTTTAAAAATGAATTTGTATCTTTGGCAATTTTATTTAATTCTTTTTGCATTTTTTTTTGAAGTAATTTTCAGAATATTTTGTTTAGTTTTTTCACTAATACTCTTAACATCTTTTTGAAATTTTTTTTCAATGATATTATTAAGTTTTAATAAATTTTGATAACTTTCTAATGAATTTTCCAAATCTTTTTGCCTTTCTAAATCTTCAATCATTATATTAGCCTCTTTAGTCAGTTCTTCTAAAGACAATGAGGTATAATCATTTGGTAAATTTTTATCTTTCATATAATACTCTCAGATAATACATGAAAATTAATCTTGCAAATATTAAAAAAGCTAAAAAACTGTTAAATAAGAGCGAGTGTATAGCTATACCAACTGAAACTGTATATGGTCTTGCTGGCAATGCTTATTCTGATAAAGCTTGTAAAAGAATATATAAGCTTAAAAAAAGACCTAAAAATAATCCTCTGATTGTCCACTATTTCAATGATCAAATTTTGAAAAAAGATTGTATTTTTAATGACAATTTCCTCAAGCTATATAAAAAATTTTGTCCTGGACCTATTACATTTATTTTAGATTTAAAGAAAAATTCGAAAATCTCTAAAGTTGTAACCAATAAAAAAAATTCTTTAGCTGTTAGATTTCCAAAACACCCTGTTGCAAGAAATTTACTTAAAAGATTAAATTTTCCATTAGCCGCTCCTAGCGCCAACCTATCATCAAAAATAAGTGCAGTCAGCTCTGATCATGTCAAAGAAGATTTTGGCGAAAAAATTAAATATATTCTTGAAGGTGGAAAATCATCAATTGGTCTTGAATCAACAATAATTGATCTTAGAAATAAACCTAGAATATTAAGATTAGGTGGCTTAGAAGTTTCAATTATTAAAAAAGTTTTAAATAAAAGAATTGTAATAAATAATAACCCTATAAAGATTTCATCTCCTGGCCAATTTAAACTTCATTACTCTCCCGGTATCCCTATAAGACTAAATGTAAAAAAAATAAAAAGTGATGAAGCCTATCTACAAATTAAAAAGAATAAAAAAAACAAAAAAAATTATTATTTCTTATCTAAAAATGGTAATTTGAATGAAGCTGCAAAAAATTTATATAGTACTTTAAGACAAATTAAAAAGGATAAATTCAAATCTATAGCTGTTGGTAAAATTCCAAACAAAGGCTTAGGTAAAACTATTAATGATAGATTAATAAGGGCTTCAAAATTATAATGTACTCACCACTAGAAGTAATAAAATTATCAAAAATTTTTAATAACAAAAAGGAACTTTAATAAATATGGGTGAATAGTGGTGCGCCTGCTAGGAGTCGAACCCAGAACCTCCTGATCCGAAGTCAGGCGCTCTATCCAGTTGAGCTACAAGCGCATATAATATTAATATAACATTTTATGAAAAAGAAAATAAATTTGATTGTTAAAGAAAATGATAAAAACCTTCGTGCTGATGTTTTTATCACTAAAAAAGAAAATGATATTAGCAGAACAAGGATTAAAAATTTAATTTTAAATAAAAACTTAAAATTAAATAATAAAACTTTAGAAGATCCTTCAAAAAAAGTCTCTATAGGTGATATTTTAGAATTGGTAATACCTGAGCCAAAAAATGCCTCTCTAAAGCCTTATAAATACAAATTAGATATTAGCTATGAAGATGATGACCTAATTGTTTTAAATAAACCTGCAGGAATTGTAATGCACCCTGGGGCAGGAAATTTTGATAACACAATTGTGAATGCTTTAATAAATTATGATAAAGACTCTCTATCAAGTATTGGTGATGAACTTCGACCAGGAATAGTTCATCGGATAGATAAAAATACATCTGGGTTAGTAGTAATCGCAAAAAATAATAAAACTCATGAACATTTATCAAATCAATTCAGTAAACATTCTATTATTAGAATTTATCAATTATTAATTTGGGGAAAAATTAGGCCTTCTAAAGGAAAGATTGAAACCTTAATTACTAGAAGTTCAAAAAACAGACAAATGATGGAAGTAAGTTCTATAAAAGGAAAAAAAGCAATTACAAATTATAAAACAATAGAAACTTTTGAAAATAAAAACACTCCAACTTTAAGTTTGTTAGAATGTAAATTAGAAACTGGAAGAACACACCAGATAAGAGTTCACATGAATTATTTAGGTAATAGCATTGTTGGAGATGATAAATATAAAAAAAGATTTAAAAAGATTAAAAATATTGATCCATTATTAGAAAAAAAACTTTCTAATCTAAATAGACAATTTCTTCACGCTAAAACTATTGGTTTTTTACACCCAAAAAAAAATAAGGAGATGATATTTAACTCAATTTTGCCACAAGAGCTTGAAATAATTTTAAAAATGTTAAGAAACACGGGTAAATAAATTATTGAAAAAAATGAAATATTAATTAGATAAACACTCTATGAATACTACTATAAACAATAATCTACCAATTCTTAGCAATGAAGGTGGGCTATCTGCATATCTGGAACAAATTAAAAAATTTCCTATGTTGGATGCTGAAGAAGAATATATGCTCGCAAAAAATTGGAGAACAAATGGTAATGTCAAAGCTGCTGAAAAACTAGTAACTAGTCATCTTAGACTGGTTGCAAAAATAGCAATGGGATACAAAGGTTATGGTTTACCAGTAAACGAGATGATATCAGAGGGAAATGTCGGCTTAATGCAAGCAGTAAAAAAATTTGAACCAGAAAAAGGTTTCAGGTTGGCTACTTATGCTATGTGGTGGATTAAGGCTTCAATACAAGAATACATTTTAAGATCATGGAGCCTTGTGAAGATTGGTACAACAAGTGCTCAAAAAAAATTATTTTTCAATCTGAAAAAATTAAAAAATCAAATCGCCCCTCAATCAGAAGGAGATTTGAGAAATGAACATGTAGATCAAATTGCAAACAAACTAGATGTAAGTAAAGAAGAAGTTGTTTCAATGAATCGAAGATTATCAGGAAAAGAATTTTCTCTTAATGCTCAAGTTGGTGAAGATGGTGATGAATGGCAAGATTGGTTGGTAGATAAAGAACTTGATCATGATCTTAAATTTGCACATCAAGAAGAGATGGAGCAAAGAAAAGACTTACTAAAAGACTCTATAAAAGTTTTAAATGACAGAGAAAGAGAAATTTTATATTCAAGAAGATTAAACGATAATCCAACCACTCTTGAGGATTTGAGTAAAAAATATAAAATTAGCAGGGAAAGAGTAAGACAAATAGAAAATAAAGCTTTTGAAAAACTTCAAAAACATATGTTACTACTTGCTAAGTCAAAAAACTTATTACCTGTTAATTAAATATCAAAAGGATTTTCAATTAATATTGTATCCTCACGTTCTGGACTTGTAGAAATACTTGATATTTTAGTTCCAATAAAGTCCTCCAATGCATATATATATTTTTTCGCATTCTCCGGAAGATCTTCAATATTCTTGATGCCATTAGTAGTAGTTTTCCATCCTGGAAAATTTTTATAAATTGGTTTAATTTTTAATTGATCTTCTACTGCAGCTGGAAAATAATCAATCTTTTTCCCATCTAATTCATAATGAACACACATCTTAATTTCATCAAGTTCATCTAAAACATCTAATTTTGTTAGTGCAATCCCATCAATTCCTGAAATTTTGATAGTTTGTCTTACTAAAACTCCATCAAACCAACCACATCTTCTTTTACGGCTAGTTACTGTTCCAAACTCTTTTCCTCTAGTGCCAAGTAATTCACCTATATCATCATTGAGCTCTGTAGGAAAAGGTCCTTCACCTACCCTTGTTGTATAAGCTTTCGTTATGCCTAAAACATAATTAATAGAATTTGGTCCACAACCTGTTCCAGTTGCTGCACTTGATGCTACAGTATTGGAAGAAGTAACAAATGGATATGTACCGTGATCTACATCTAATAGAATACCTTGGGCTCCCTCAAATAATATCTTTTTTTTCTGTCTTTTGAATTGATCAATTTTTAACCATACTGGTTGAGAAAATTTTAAAATTTCAGGAGCAATTTTCAATAAATCTTTTTTCAATTGATCTTTTTCAAAAACTTTTTTCCCTAGGCCTTTCCTAATTGCATTATGATGCAATAAAACAGACTCTAACCTTTGATCAAGATTTTTTTCTGATCTTAAATCCATGACCCTTATAGATCTTCTTCCCACTTTATCTTCGTATGCAGGTCCTATGCCTCGTCTTGTTGTTCCAATTTTACCTTTACCTGCTGCATCTTCTCTAATTTCATCCATTTCTCTATGAAACGGAAGTATCAAGTTTGCTGACTCAGAAATAATAAAATTATCAAGATCTATTTGTACACCTTTTAATTTTATTTCTTTAATTTCCTCAAGCAGTGCCCAAGGATCAACAACAACTCCATTTCCAATTATAGAAATTTTGTTTTTTCTTACTATTCCTGATGGTAATAATCGAAGCTTATATGTGACTCCGTCAATTACTAGGGTATGACCAGCATTATGACCACCTTGAAACCTAATAACAACATCAGCTTGTTCTGAGAGCCAATCTACAATTTTACCTTTTCCCTCATCTCCCCATTGAGAACCTACAACAACAATATTTTTCATTATTTAAACCTTTTATACATTTTAATTGAATTCAAATGATTAATCGGACCATGACCTTTTCCATAATTAGGATTAGTTGATATTGCAAGATTTACATACTTAATTCCCAATTCACAAGCTTTCTTAATACTTTTTCCACATGAATAAAAAGTAGTTATTGCACTTGATAAAGTGCATCCTGTGCCATGAGTATTTTTCAAATTATATCTAGTGCTTATAAAAACTTTTAAATCTGATTTATTCAAAAATACATCCTCTACATTTTTACCT
>CACGKH010000021.1 GCA_902573585.1 uncultured Pelagibacteraceae bacterium | reverse complement strand
GACTCGATTTGGTTAACTGTTGATATCGGTGATGGTGCTAGTTGTCATGTGGGGTATAGATCGTGTTTTTATAGATCAATTCCTTTAGGTCCAATAGACAATGGAAGAAAAATAGAAATGGAATTTACAGAAAAAGAGAAAAAATTTGATCCTGAAAAAGTTTATAAGGATCAACCAAATCCAACTAAAATATAATATCCATGAAAGTGCTAAATCCTTTTGGTCCTAAGATTGCTATTATCAAAATTCCAAAAAATATTATTAGTAAGATCAATCAGGAAGTTGATCAAATCTTGAACAATAAAAAAAGATTAAAAAAAAGTGATTACTCAAATAAATTAGTTGGTCAAGTAAAACAGGAAATTAAATTAAGTTCAAAATTTATTCAAAAAAATCTTTTAAAGTTTATTGGTAGTAATGTTAAAAAATATATCAAAAAGAGTACAAAGAAAGATATAAAGAAAATAAGTTTAAGAAATCTTTGGGTGGTAAGACAATTTAAAAATGAATATAATCCTATTCATTTCCATAGTGGTAATATTTCGGGTGTAGGTTATTTAAAAATACCAAAAAATATTACTAAAAGTCGTAAAAGACTTAAGACTAATGGAACAATAGATTTCATACATGGGTCTAAATCTTTTTTAAATAATAGTTTATTTAATCATAATCCTAAAGTTGGGGATATGATATTATTTCCAAATTATTTAATGCACACTGCTTATCCATTTAAAAGAGAGGGAGAAAGAAGATCTTTTTCATTTAATATAGATATTGATAAAAAAACATTTGATGTCTTTCATGGATAAAATTCAAAAAAATGTACTTGGTGAAAATTTAGAACTATGTTCAAATAATCCTTTGACTGGTTGGTATAGAGATGGATGTTGTAATACAGATGAAAATGACCATGGTTTACATACTGTCTGTGCTAAAGTAAATACTGAATTTTTAGAATGGTGCAAAGAAGCTGGTAACGATTTAATTACTCCTCACCCCGAATTTGGGTTTCCTGGTTTAAAGGATGGAGATGGTTGGTGTGTTTGTGCTACTTGGTATGCTAGAGCAGTAGAAGCAGGAAAGGGTTGTCCAATTTTTTTAAAACGCACTCATGAAAATACTTTAAAAATTTTACCAATCGAAACTCTAAAAAAGTTTGCAATAGACCTTTCTTAATTACATATTTCCATATTTAGGTCCACCACCACCTTCGGGAGTAACCCAATTAATATTTTGAGAAGGCTCTTTTATATCACAAGTTTTACAATGAATACAATTTTGAGAATTAATAACAAATTTATCAATGTCATTTTCTTTTTGAACCTCATAAACACCAGCAGGACAATACCTCTGAGCTGGCTCATCAAATTTTTTTAAAGTATAGTTTATAGGTAAGTTTGGATCTTTAAGTTGTAAGTGCACCGGTTGATTATCAGTATGATTAGTTCCTGTTAAATAAACTGAACTTGTTTTATCAAAGGTTATTATATTATCAGGTTTTGGATACTCTATTTTTGGCATTTCACTTGCTAACTTTAAAGTCTCATGATCAGCATGTTTGTGTTTGAGAGTGAACGGCAACTTTCCTCTAAATAATATTTGATCAATACCTGTGAATATAATGCCTAAAATCAACCCCCAACTGAAACTTGGTTTAACATTTCTAGCTTCATAGAGCTCTTTATATAACCAGCTTTTATTAAATTTTTCCTCGAAAATTGATAATTCTTTATTATCTTTAATGTGCTCAAAAATTGTTTCTGCAGCAATTATTCCACTTTTCATTGCAGTATGAGATCCTTTAATTTTTGGCATATTTAAAGTACCTGCATCACATCCAACTAATAGTGCACCTGGCATAAACATTTTTGGTAAACTTTGAAAACCTCCCTCTATTAACGCTCTCGCTCCATAAGAAATTCTCTTTCCACCTTTAATAATCTTTTTAATAGCTGGGTGTGTTTTAAATCTTTGAAATTCATCAAAAGGTGATAAATGAGGATTTTTATAATCTAAACCAATAACATACCCTAAAAAAATCTGTTTATTTTCTGCATGATACACAAAGCTTCCACCATAAGTATGGTTGTCAAGAGGCCATCCCGCTGTATGCATTACTAAACCTTCTTCATGGTTTTTTTCATCTATTTCCCAAATCTCTTTAAAACCAATTCCATATTGTTGTGGATCTTTATTTTTATTAAGTTCAAATTTATTTATTAATTGTTTTCCAAGATGTCCTCTACAACCTTCAGCAAAAACTGTAACTTTACCCAAAAGTTCTATTCCTGGTTCAAAACTATCTTTTTTATTTCCCTCTTTATCAATACCCATATCTTGTGTTGCAACACCTTTTACTGAACCATCTTCGTTATATAAAATTTCACTTGCTGGAAATCCTGGAAAAATTTCAACACCTAAAGCTTCAGCTTGTTCAGCAAGCCATCTACATAAATTTGCAAGACTAATAATATAATTTTTATGGTTTTGTTGCACAGCAGGCAACAACCAAGTGGGCCAGCTTAATGAATTCTTTTTTCCAAGAAATAAAAATTTTTCTTTGCTTACTTTTGTTTTAATTGGAGGGTTTAATTCTTTCCAATTTGGAAGTAATTCATCTAAAGCTCTTGTTTCAAAAACATTTCCAGATAAAATGTGAGCACCAATTTCAGATGCTTTTTCTAACACACAAACATTCAAATTAGGATCTAATTGTTTTAGTTTAATTGAGGTAGACAAACCTGAAGGTCCGCCACCTATAATTACAACATCATATTCCATTGTCTCTCTGGACATAATCTTTATTTTTTACAGATTCTATTATTTTTGTATAGTGTTTAATTTGTTCAATTCTTCCAAGAATTGAGGAAGGGCTTCAAAAAGATCTGCTTCAAGGCCATAATCTGCAACACTAAAAATTGGCGCTTCACCATCTTTGTTAATTGCAACAATCACTTTACTTTCTTTCATACCAGCTAAATGCTGGATAGCTCCTGAAATTCCAACCGCAATATACAAATCAGGAACAACAACTTTACCTGTTTGACCTACTTGATGATCATTGCTTATATATCCTGCATCAACTGCTGCTCTTGAAGCTCCAATAGCAGCATTCAACTTATCAGCAAGTGAAGTAATTAATTTAAAATTATCTCCACTTTGCATGCCTCTTCCACCTGAGACTACTACTCTAGCTGTTCCAAGTTCAGGTCTATCAGATTTAACTTCTTCTCTTTTAATGAATTTTGTTTGTCCAAACTCAGCACTCGGTTCTGCTTTTTCAATAGGTGCTGATCCACCGGAACTTTCACATGGATCAAAAGAAGTTGGTCTTATTGTAACACATTTTTTAGGATCTTTACTTTTTACTGTTGCAAAAGCATTTCCAGCATATATTGGCCTTAAAAAAGTATCAGCAGATATAATTTTTGTAACATCACTAATCTGTGAAGTATCTAATACTGCTGCAACTCTTGGCATCAAATTTTTACCAAATGTATTGGCCGAACTAATAATATGAGAATAATTTTCTGCTAATTTCACAATTACAGGTGCAAAATTTTCAGCAACAAAGTTTTCGTAATGATCACCCTCTACTTGAATAACTTTTTTTACTAAAGGTAGGTTGGATAATGCTTTAGCTGCTTCCTCACAATTTGAACCAATTATCACTGCATGAACATCACTATCTACTTGAGACGCTGCAGTAATGGCATTAAATGTAAATGGTTTGAGTTCTTTATTATTATGCTCTGCAACTAATAAAACCGACATTATATTACCTTTGCTTCATTTTTTAATTTTTGAACTAGCTCAGCTACACTTGAAACTTTAATGCCTGCTTTTCTTTTTGGTGGCTCATCTACTCTATTTTGCTCGATTCTTGGTGCTGTATCTACTCCTAAATCTGACGCATTAATTTGTTCGATTGGCTTTTTCTTAGCCTTCATTATATTAGGTAAAGAAGCATATCTTGGTTCATTTAATCTTAAATCACAAGTAACTATTGCTGGAATATTTATTTCTATTGTTTCTAAACCTTCGTCAATTTCTCTAGTTACCTCTAACGATTTATCTTTAACTTGAATCTTAGATGCAAAAGTAGCTTGAGGCCAATTAAGTAAAGCGCTTAACATTTGGCCTGTTTGATTGCAATCATCATCAATTGCTTGTTTGCCCATAAAAACTAAATCGGGTTTTTCTTTTTCAACAATCTTTTGTAATAATTTAGAAACTGCTAAAGGTTCTAATGTTCCATCTGCTTTAATAAGGATACCTCTATCAGCTCCAACAGCTAAAGCTTTACGAACGGTCTCTTGTGCTTTTTCCTCTCCAACGCTAATAGCAACTACCTCTGTAGCTTTTCCAGCTTCTTTTAATTTTACCGCTTCTTCGATTGCATTATCATCTGGAGGATTAGTAGACATTTTAACATTATCTGTAACAACACCAGAGTTATCTTCTTTAACTCTAACTTGAACATTGTAATCAATAACTCTTTTTACTGCGACTAAAATTTTCATTAAGCTCTCAATAATTTATTTTCAACATCGTATGGACTTTCTTCTAAAATTGTAGCCTCATACATTTTACCTAATATATCAACTTTAAGTTTTTCACCTACATTTGCTAAATCTGGCTTTACCATTGCTAATGCGATCGATTTATTTAATCTAAATCCATATTCACCACCTGTTGCTCTTCCAACTACTTTGTCATCTTTATATATTGGATTATTTCCTAATACATCTGAGTCAGTAGTATTGTGAACCTCGAGTGTTACTAGCTTATTATCAAAACCCTTCTCTCTCCATTTGTTTAGTGCTTCAAGTCCTATAAAATTTCCTTTATTCGGATGAACAAATCTATCTAAACCAGACTCATAAGGTGAGTATTCAATAGAAAGTTCGGTTCCCACAAGTTTGTAAGATTTTTCCACTCTCAAACTATTCATTGCCCTAATTCCAAAAGGTTTAATACCTAAATCTTTTCCAGCTTCCATTAATTTATCAAAAATATGATTTTGATATTCGATTGGATGGTGCAATTCCCACCCAAGTTCACCAACAAAATTTACTCTCATCGCATTTACTGGGGCATATCCTACATTAACATTCTTAGCAGTTAACCATTTAAAATTTTCATTTGAAAAATCATCAGTAGAAACTTTTTGCATCAACTCTCTAGCCTTTGGGCCAGCTACAACAAGTACACCTGTGCTATTTGTAAGGTCTTCAAATATTACTGATCCATCAGTTGGCATCCATTTTTGTATCCAATCATGATCAAGTCTTAAATTAGCTCCAGCAGAAACAAGATAATAGCTACTTTCAGCTTCTTTCATAATTGTAAATTCTGAATGAACACCACCTTTAGTATTAAGTGCATGACATAATCCAATTCTTCCAATTTTTTTTGGCAATTTATTTGCCACTAAATAATCTAAAAATTCCTCTGCCTTTGGTCCTTTAATTCTACATTTTGCAAAAGCTGTCATATCTAAAAGACCTACATTTTCTTTTACATTTTGACACTCTTTTTTTATTGCTTCAAACCACTTTGATCTTCTAAAAGACCAATCGTCTTTTTGCTCCATACCATCTGTTGCAAAAAAATTAGGTCTTTCCCAACCAAATTTTTGTCCAAACACAGCACCAAGATCTTTCATTCTTTCATAACACGGTGAAGTTCTTAGAGGTCTTGCAGCGGGTCTTTCTTCATCAGGATAGTGTGTAATGAAAACATGGCTATACGCTTCTTCATTTTTTGCTTTTAGATAAGATTTAGTTGCATAATTTCCATAACGTCTAGGTTCAACACCGAGCATATCGATCGTTGGCTCACCATCAACTATCCACTCAGCTAATTGCCAACCTGCTCCGCCTGCAGCTGTAATTCCAAAACTATGCCCTTCGTTTATCCAAAAGTTTTTTAGTCCCCAAGCAGGACCAACAATTGGATTTCCATCTGGAGTATAACATATTGCACCATTATAAACTTTTTTAACACCAACTTCACCAAAAGCTGGTACTCTATGTATTGCTCCTTCAATATGTGGTGCAAGTCTATCTAAATCTTCTTGAAATAATTCATACTCAGAATTTTTTGAAGGCCCTTCTACATAACAAGCAGGAGCGCCATCTTCGTAAGGTCCTAAAATTAATCCTCCAGCTTCTTCTCTCATATACCATCTACTGTCACTATCTCTAAGAACACCCATTTCTGGAAGACCATCTTTTTTTCGTTTTTGAATTTCTGGATGAGGTTCAGTTACAATGTATTGATGTTCAACTGGTATCACAGGTATATCTAATCCAACCATCTCACCTGTTTGCCTTGCAAAATTTCCTGAACAAGAAATTATATGTTCACATTCAATAGAACCTTTGTCTGTTTCTACAATCCAACCATCTTTACTTTGTTTCATGGCTATGACAGTTGTATTTCTATAAATTTCTGCTCCCATGTTTCTTGCACCTGTAGCAAGGGCTTGGGTTAAGTCTGCTGGTTGAATATAGCCATCCTCTGGATGCTGAATAGCACCGACTAAATCATCTGTATGACATAAGGGCCAAATTTCTTTTACTTGTTTAGGTGTTAAAAATTTTACATCTACACCAATTGTTTTTGCCACTCCAGCATACTGGTGGTACTCATCCATTCTATCTTTTGTACTTGCTAAACGAATATTTGATACAACACTAAAGCCAACATTTTTTCCAGTTTCTTCTTCTAATTTTTTATAAAGATCAACTGCATACTTATGAAGTTGTCCAACAGAATAACTCATGTTAAAAAGTGGTAATAACCCTGCTGCATGCCAAGTTGAACCTGAGGTTAATTCTTTTCTTTCAACAAGAACAACATCTGACCAACCTTTTTTTGCTAAATGATAGAGAGCACTTACTCCCACTACGCCACCACCAACTACTACTACTTTTGTTTTTGTTTTCATTAGGCGATTCCTACTAAATTTTTATTAATAACGAAACAAAATTGTATCTGTGGATTAATCAGATTGAACTTCCAAGAGGTTCAGGACTGGACACCATGGTTGTGAGCCAACAGTCTTGTAAAGGACCTTTAAGAATATATTTTTCAACTTGCCAATTGAATTTGTGATAAATCTTCTCTTTATCCAAAATAACTACTTCAAATTGAGCCCAATTGTCACTACTTCCTAGCTCTGTAATAGTATGGCTTATATGATCCAAAAGCATCTGATAAGAATTGCCTTTAATCATCATTTTGAAGTTAGGTAAGGGACCAGTATTTTTTTTATTATTAGGATGAGCAAACTTCCAAGTTTGTTCAATTCCACTATCTTCAAATTCTTTATTATTATTCATTAGAGCTACTAGTTGGATTTTAACTACTTCTGCTGGCAAAATTGAGTTATTTGGAATTAATAAATCTGCTTTTAAAAATGAAATGTTTAAGAAAAAAAATAAAACTACACTAAACGTTAAGTGCAGTTTTTTTAACATCTTGAAGGAATTCTTCTCTTTTTTTATCACCAACGAATGGTACTGCAAAATATCTTCTATAATTAATATTATAAATGCCGCACATATGAAAAACTCCTCTTTTTAATCTTCTTATAGGCAGATTTAAAAAAAATGTAGTAATTGCTAATCTTGGTGATCCATAAGTACAAAATATAATTGCTTTTTTATCTCTTAGATTTCCAATTGGGTATCCATAATTACCCCACAACTGTTTAAATCTAAAAGCCCATGGTGGTGCCAGAACTTTATCTATCCATCCCTCGACTATTGCTGGCATTCTAAAATTCCAAATCGGTGCAATCAAAACTATCGTGTCACTAATTTCGATTCTTTTTCTATGATCCAAAACAATTTTATCAGGTTCTTCTCCTGCAAAAACTGGATCAAATTTTTCTTTATATAGATCTATAGCATCAACAGAATGCCCTTTTTCTTTAGCTGTTTTTATAAAGGTATCTCTAATAGCTGCATTAAAGGATTTGTCATCATAATGACCGTATATAAGAAATATTTTTTTCATATTAACTTTGTAAAACTGGAAATGCTTGCCGTACTTTTAAAAAATGTTTTTGATATTCCATTTTAGTACATTTGTCTTCAATATATTCAATTTTATTTTCTTCAACAATTTTTTTTGCCTCTTCACTTTTAATACCTAGTTGTAACCATAAAACTTTGGCTTTGATACTGACTGTATCTTTTGCAATATCTAATGCTTCTTTTGAAGGTCTAAAAACATCAACAATATCAACTGAGTCTTTAATATCAGTTATCTTTTCAAATACTTCTTCTCCTAAAATTTTTTGACCTTTTGCTTTTGGATTAACTGGAAAAACTTTAAATCCATACTTTTGCATGTACTTCATTACAATAGTTGATGCTTTAGTTGGATCATTACTTACTCCAATCATTGCAATAGATTTATATTTACTAAGTATTTCTTTAATATTACTCATTATTTTTTCTTATCTGTTCTTCACAGAATTTTTTTGCTTCATTTAAATCTGTGATTTTAGTCTCAGATAATTTTTGGCTACCGGCAACACAAGCGTCAACAGCTCTTTTAAAATTGTGATCCCTCATGTCTAAAACTATATAAAGTCCTAGAATTATAAAAACTATAATTAAACCATTTTTAATCTTCATCTATTTTTCCATTTTGGTTTTCTTTTTTCTAAAAAAGCTGAAATTCCTTCTTTGGCATCCATAGCCATCATATTCAATGTCATCATCTTACTTGTATAAGCATAAGCTTTTCTCAATGGCATTTCCAATTGTTTATAAAAAGCCTGCTTGCCAATTTTAATTGTAAGATTTGATTTAGAGGCAATTTTTTTTGCTATTTTTATAACCTCAATATTTAATTTTGATTTCGAATAACATTCATTAATCAAACCGATTTCTTTTGCATATCTTGCTTTAATTGGTTCCCCAGTGAGCAACATTTTCATCATTGGTTTTCTATTAATCTTTCTACTAACAGCAACCATTGGCGTGCTGCAGAATAAGCCAATATTTACGCCTGGAGTTGCAAACAAAGCATCTTTAGTACTATAGGCTAAGTCACAGCTTGCAACTAATTGACATCCTGCTGCATAAGCTGCACCATGCACCTTAGCTATAACTGGTTTTCTTCCTTCAACAATTTGCAACATTAATTTTGAGCATAGGTTAAATAATTTTTGATATTTTGCTTTTTTTTTTAACCCTCTTACTTCTTTTAAATTATGACCAGCACTGAACCCTTTTCCAGAACCTTCAAGAATTATAACTTTAACATTCTTGTCATCATCGAGTTTTTTAAAAACTTTAATTAAATCAAGAAGATTTTTACTTGATAAGGAGTTATAAGTCTTAGGATCATTAATAATAACCCTTGAAATATCTTTTCCTTGATTAACAATTTTAATATTCATTAAGGATTATTTAAGTTTTCCTTCTTCTCTCATTTTAGCTCTTATTTTGGTCGCTGAGATTTCTTGAATTTCTTTTGAAAGTTCAATCTCCTCAATCTTGTAACCAACTCCTCTTCCATAGCAAATATTAGTAATGTTTGGTACCATCATGATTTTGAAGTGTCCTTCAAACTCTGGGTTTAATCTATCTTCAATATTTTTTTTAACAGTTTCAAAATCAAATGGATTATCATCAACACCCTGAACGTCTCTGATTTGAATACAAACTTGACCAGTTTTTTTAACAATTTCTTTAAACAAGGTATAATGTCCATCGTGAAATGGTTGCCATCTTCCTAACATTTGTGCTGTTGGTTTCTTATTATCCCATTCATAAGCCATTATTTTATCTCCTTTAATATTTTTGGTGCCCAATTTTTAGCATCTTGTGTCGTAACATGAAAGTCATACTTCTCTGGTTTTACAAACATTTTGTTTGTATCATCAAACCTTCCTTCTTTTATTGTATCAACCCAAATAATAAAGTCTGCTGGAAATAAAATTCTTGCTTCAGGTGTTGGACAAATAAAATCAGCAATAACATAACTATCATTCTCCTTTAACTTGAGCGCAGAGTCCCACATTCTTTTTGCTTGTCTTTTTCTTCCTTCCTCAGAAAAATCCCAATCGTTAGCTGCTTTTCTTACTTCATCCGCATTCAATCTTTTTGCATTTAACATTGGTCCTAACTCATTAGCTAAAGTTGTTTTTCCAGATCCAGGTAGACCCATTATCAGAATTATTTTCATATTATATTAAACTATTAGCTACCCACTTATGGAACTGGTAGGTTGGTTGGTCCATTACCGGAGAAAAATTCCCTCCATTATATACTGGCGACTTTCTTCCTTCTTGCATTCCCTCAATAGCATTTACGTCTTCTAACATAACATCTTTCCAAAATTTTGAGTTTTCTTTTCTTAATTCTTTTAGTTCTTCACCATTCGCACTTTCATTGCCAATATAATACATTTGCATATGTTCTTTAGTTTTATTAATTGCTAAAGGCTCTAACCAAAAAACGTAAAAATGATCTATATGTAGCCCAATCATTACATTTGGAAATAAAGCTATATATTCTGAATTTTTTAAATTATTTTTTTCCCAATTAGGAAAAGTATTAAACTTTTTATTACCTTTAAATGGTTGTTCATATTTTTTACTACCTTGGCCTGCAAATCTATTTGGTAATCCTTGAATATGATAATGATCATTTATATTAGACACTTTATTTAACTCAGGATGAATAGTTGGTAGATGATAGCTCTCACAATAATTTTCTATAGCAAATTTCCAATTACAATTTACAATTAAACTAAAATAACCATAATCATTTGAATGTACTATTAACCCTTGGTCATTTTTGTTAATGAATTTTGACCATCTTTGCTCAAGTGGTTTAATATATTCATCAAATTCGATCTCATTTGAATTAATATTCACAAATATAATATCCATCCAAATTTTAGTTTTAACTTCTTTTAGATTGCTTTTAGTTTTATCAAATTCTTTTGACTGATGTATGTTCAAACCTCCAATATGAGGTGTTGCTACTAAATTTCCTTCAAAATCATATGACCAAGAATGGTACGGACATCTAACAACATTTTTTAAATTACACGGCTTATCCAAAAGTTTAAAACCTCTGTGACTGCATACATTATGAAAAACTCGAATCTTCAAATCTTTACCTCTAACTAAAATTAGAGGAATCCCCAATAGATTGTATGGCTTGATATCCCCCGGATTTGGTATTGAGCTTCCAACTCCGATAACGGTCCAATTATTACAAAAAATTCTCTCTTTTTCGTAAGCAAAATACTTCTCACTTACATAACATTCATTTGGAAGGCCATTTGCAGCCTCTATTGGCCTATTCACAGCCTCTATTTTTTTGACATCAATCACTTCGGTGAGATTTTTAATTTTGTAATTTTGGTCCACAAAAAAAATTATCATGGGCACCATTTTTGGCAACAAATTTCGATCAAGGTTATTGATGAATTTCTTTGACAGCTTTTTTAAAAAAGATAATGATCTGGAAAAATGAACTTTTCAATAGAAATTGGTCCCCATACAGACCTCGAAACAGTACCACAAGTAAATGATGTGTACATTACAATGTTACCAGGTGGCGATTATAAAGAGACAGCTCAAAAAGCTATTGAACTTGTAAAAAAAGGATTCAATCCTGTTCCCCATTACCCAGCTAGATCAATGAAAGATGAAAAAGAGCTAAAAGATTATGTTTCTAGATGCAAAGATGGAGGTGTCAAACAAGCTTTAATAATTGGAGGAGGTAGAGAGCCAACAGGAAAATTTGACAGTTCGTTTCAACTTTTAGAGACTGGTTATTTTGAAAAGATGAAGATAGGAATTGCTGGACACCCAGAGGGGAGTCCTGATATATCCGATTCAGATTTAGAAAAAGCTATGATAGATAAAAAGCCTTATGCTGATTACATTGTAACACAATGGTTACTTGATCCTCAGCCTATTATAGAGTTTATCTCTAAACAAAGCGTACCAGTGCATGTGGGAATTACTGGCCCTCTAAAAATATCTAGCTTAATAAAATTTGCTAATATTGTTGGAGCAAAAAATTCCCTTAATTTTCTTAAGTCTAATTTTAGTAAGGCGTTAGATTTATTGAAACCTAAAGACCCTAATGATTTAATTGGGAAAGTTAAATCGCATACTGATTTCTTCCACATTTATACATTCGGCGGCTTGAAGGAAACTAACAAGTGGTTGAAGGAGAATAGTTATGTCTAAAGAATTTGACTATACTAGACTAAAACATGTTACTTCAGTTGATCAATCAGATCGGGAAGTACCATACAATTTAAGACAAAGTGGGCCAACAAAAGTTGAAATGTTAATTTCAACAAGGGTAAGAAAATCACCTTATTGGCATTTATCAATGCAGGCAGGTTGTTGGCGAGCAACTGTTTATAACCGTATTTATCATCCAAGAGGATATGTTAAACCTGAAGATGGTGGAGCGATGGTTGAATATGATGCAATTGTTAACCATGTTACAATGTGGAATGTTGCTGTTGAAAGACAAATAAGAGTTAAAGGTCCAGATGCAGAAAAATTTGTAGATTATGTGATTACAAGAGATGCAACTAAAATTTCTCCTATGAGAGCTAGATATGTTATATTATGTAACTCGTATGGTGGGGTTTTAAATGATCCAATTCTTCTAAGAATTTCAAAAGATGAATTTTGGTTTTCTTTATCTGACTCTGATATAGGTATGTATCTTCAAGGTGTAAATGCTGATGGCAGATTTAATTGTACCGTTGAAGAAATTGATGCTTGTCCAGTTCAGATTCAAGGACCTAAATCAAAAGCGTTAATGAAGGATTTGCTTGGTGATCAAGTTGATTTGGAAAATATGCCTTTTTATGGTTTAGCAGAAGTTAAAGTTGCTGGAAGAAGTTGTGTTATTTCTCAGTCAGGTTTTTCTGGTGAAGCTGGTTATGAAATATATTTAAGGAATGCAACTTTATATGCTGATGATATGTGGAATGCAGTTCTTGATGCTGGTAAAAAACATAACTTAATGGTTATAGCTCCAGCGCACCATAGAAGAATCCAAGCAGGAATTCTTTCATGGGGACAAGACATGGATCAACAACATAATCCTTTTCAATGTAATCTAGGTTATCAAGTTTCTTTATCAGGAAAAGGTGAATGGAATAAAACAGCTGATTATGTCGGTAAAGCAGCTTTAGAAAAAATGGGAGCAGAAATTAAAGCAGGGAAAAAACCTTATAAGCTTCAATTAGTTGGTCTTGAGTTAGGTGGAAAACCAATTGAGGATTACGCGCCTGATTTTTGGTTAATTTCAAATGAAGGAGGAGGAGATCCAGTCGGTTTCGTAACATCGCCTTGGTATCATCCAGAAAAGAAGACTAATATTGCAATGGGATATGTTCCATTTGATGGAACTCTTAACTTAAATGGTTTTCCAAAAGGTAAAGTTGGAACAAAATATAAAGTTCATTTACCTGAAAAATACTCAGACAAACCAGGTACGCCTGTTGAAGCTGTAGTAGTGGACATTCCATTTAAAGAGTCTTTTAATGCAAACACTAGAGAAGTAGTAAAAGGCTAATTCTTTTTATAAAAAAAGGGGGGACCCCCCCCTTTTTTTTTTTATAAATCTTTTAATGACTAAAGGTTTCTTAATTGCAATTTGCATTATAATAGCTATTGCTTTATTACTTTTTCCATTGATTATTTCTTATAAAGAACAAAAAAACAAAAAAAAATAAATGTTTGGAGAATTTCTTAATATAATTTTTAAATCTATTAAATTAGATAAAACTCTTTATAGCGATAATAAAAATTTTGGTGAAGCAGCAATATATTTTGCTGGTCTAATAATGATCTTAGATGGTATTGCTGGTGCAGTCGCAGCTAATACTGTAATTAAAACTGCCATTGCTATGTCGGGATTGACTGCAATTATTACATGGTTTGTTTGGGCAATATTCATTTTTGTGATAGGTGTAAAATTATTTCCTGACAAACAAACTAAAGTTCCTTTCAAAAAAGTTTTGACTGCTGTCGGTTTTGCTCATGCTCCAGGTTTGTTGAGATTTTTTGCGGTTACACCTGATTTAATGATTCCAATTATTTTTTTAACCCAGTTTTGGATTTTTGCTGCTTTGATAATTTCTACCAAACATATTTTAAACCTTAAATCTAATTTAAA
>CACGKH010000020.1 GCA_902573585.1 uncultured Pelagibacteraceae bacterium | reverse complement strand
TACTAGGTGGTACTTACATTTTTGTTTTATACAAGTCGTATTTGAATTCATATGCTTTTAATAGTAATTTCAGTTTATATCTTGGTATAGATCACTTATCTGAATTATTTAAAGATGAATTTTATTTAATGATGTTTTGGATACACTTTGTGTCAATTAATCTTTTTACTGGCGGTTGGATAGTTAAAGACTCTCAAAAATTATCTATCAATAAAATATTATTAGCTGTACCACTTATTATTACCTATTTAATTGGTCCAATCGGTTTATTTTTTTATTGGTTGATTAGAATTTTTTATGCCAAAAATATAAACTTGTATGACTAAGTCATTTGACTTTTACTTTGATTTTATCAGTCCTTATTCATTCTTAGCTTATAAAAAATTAAAATCATTATATAAAAATAACGAAATCAATATTAATTATAAACCCATTTTACTAGGTGGTCTTCATAAATTAGGAGACATAACTGCCCCGGCATTTAATGAACGTAAAATGAAAAATATGAAAAATGACTGTAAGTTAGTTGCAGAAAAAAATGGAATTGAATTTAAATGGAACGATAAATTTCCAATTAATTCTTTATATTTAATGCGAGGGTATTTGGTAGTTGAGACTAAATTAAAAAAAAATTTTTTTGACACATGTTTTAATGCTTATTGGAAAGACAATGTAAACATATTAGAAGAAAAAAATATTGAGAAAATCTTAAAAGATTGCTCTATTGAGAAAAGTTTTTTTTTAGAGGGTATTAAAAGTTCAATAATTAAAGATGAATTGAAACAGTTAACAAACAACGCATTTAAAAAAGATATTTTTGGTGCACCAACTTTTGTGGTTAACAATAAAATTTTTTGGGGTCAAGATAGATTGGACTATGCTATAGACGAATATAATTTTAAATAATTTTGAATTTACTATTTTTAATTGCTCCAAACCCACCATCAATATGAGACACTTTTTTAAATCCCATATCTTTTAATGATTTTGCAGCTAGAGCAGATCTCAAACCACCAGCACAAAATAGAACCATTTCTTTATCTAGGTCGAGTTTGCCTTCTTTAAAATAAACACTATCAGGATCTAACCAAAACTCTAACATTCCTCTGGGTATATGGTTTGCCCCTTCAACTTGCCCTTCTTTTTGAAGTTCCCTAATATCTCTGATATCTATTAAATTACATTGATTATCAATGCACATCTTATGAGCATCATCTATTGATATCGTTTTAATTTCTTTAAGAGCTTCTGAAACCAGAGTTTGAGATGATTTAATTCCCATAATATTGTAAATATCTATATCATAAATTAAATTTATATGAAAAAACTTTTCATTAAACTTGCTAAAATATTAGGTTTTGAAATTATTGATCAAAATGAATTTACATCTCCCACATTAGATAAAAAACTTAATGAAAATCTTTCCATTTTGAATGAAAAATCAATAGTTTTACCATTAGGTGAAGTAAAAATTTCGCGACAAGTAAAATCAATTCTAATTATAATTAGAATGAATACTGAAATAGAAATTTGGGATCAAAATAAAAAAAGGTTATTTGAGAACCCAAAGATAGAATACTCATACCGTTCAATTAAGTCATTAATAAATTCAATCAATTTTTGTCAAAATAAATATCCAAAAATAAAAGTAAAAACTTTAATTATTGACGATAATTCAAAAGATGAAAATTTAAGCCGAATTAAAAAACTTACTGAGGGTAAAAATATTGATTTTATATCTCTTAATCACAACAATTATAAAGCTAAAATTAAAGAACAAAAATCTAAAGAAACTTTTTCTAATTTGGCTAGTTTATTAAATAGTTTTGAAATTGGAAAAAGCCAAGCTGAAGACTTAGTTTTTTTTGTGGAAGATGATTATTTACATTTTGAACCGATGTTGGAGGAAATGATAGCTTCTTATGAAAGAATATCTTCTCAGGTAAAAAATGATATTTTTATGTGTCCAAGTGACTATCCTTATTTTTATATGAATAATGAAAAAACTAATATTCTTTTAGGTAATAAAAGACACTGGCGAACAATTAATAAAACTCTATGCACTTTTATGACTAGTGTAAATTTATTAAATAAATATTGGGAAAATTTTGAAAAAACTTGTAAAGATCGCAATGATCCTTTTGAGAAATATATTAATGAAATCTATGAAAAAGAAATATGCATTTCTCCACTAAAAAGTTTATCTCTTCATCTGACTAATATTAATTCAAGCTATGGACTGGCTCCATTTATTGATTACAAAAAACTTTGGGACGAAAATAAATAAAAAGCCCCCTGAGGGAGAGGGCTTTTTATTTTTAACTAACTTAGAGAGAAAATTTTAGGGACCCTTTGATGAGTAACGTTGCGGATACACAGAGGCAAAGGATCCCTTATTGTTAACAATTAGTCACGTATTGCATATGCAATAACGCCTGTTTCAGTTACGTCAGTACCTTTAGATTCACCTTCTTTACTTAATCTAAGACCAACGGTTACTTTCATTAAGCTAAATACAATATAAGCTACGATGAAAACAAAAACATTTACTGCTAAAACACCTACTAGCTGAGTACTAAAAGATGCATCACCATTTGTTACAGGCACAATTAATGTACCCCAAATACCGGCAAATAAGTGTGCTGGTATTGCACCAACTACATCATCAATCTTTAATGAAAATAATAGTTTAGTACCATAAACCACAATCAAACCACCCACTGCACCAATTAAAATTGCTGCTAAAGGTGATGGAGCTAATGGTTCTGCAGTTACCGCAACTAATCCACCAATACATCCATTTAACATTTGAATTACATCAGTTTTACCAAAGTGTAATCTTGTTATTATAGCAGCGCCCATTACTCCGCCAGCACCTGCTAAAAATGTATTCATAAAGATAGTTGATACAGCAATAGCATCGACAGCAGTTCCCATAGCTAATTGTGAACCACCATTAAAGCCAAACCAACCTAGCCATAAAATAAATACTCCAATTGTAACTAATGGAATTGATGAAGCTGCAAATGGCTTAATTGGAGCTGGAGAACCCGACTTTGTAAATCTTCCAAGTCTAGGACCGATAATTATAGCACCAGCTAAAGCTGCTGCACCGCCAGTTGAGTGTACCAAGGTAGAACCAGCAAAATCAGAAAAACCTAATTCAGCTAACCAGCCTCCACCCCACTGCCAACCCATTACGATTGGATAAATAATTCCTGAAAGAATTGCAGCAAATAAAAAGAATGGCCACAATTTTATTCTTTCAGCCATTGTTCCAGATACAATAGATACTGTAGTTGCACAGAACACCATTTGGAAATACCAATCTGAACCATCTGAATAACCCGTATCTACAGAACTAGCATCGGACCATGGAATGAAACTACCAATATAACCACCTTCTGGTATACCGTAAGCTAAATTATAGCCAACCATCCAGAACATTATTCCTGCAATTGAAAATAAACCTATATTCTTTGCACAAATTACGGATACGCTTTTTGATGTAACCATTCCAGACTCTAGCATTCCAAAACTGATATAAACTTAGAAAACACATTATCAGAAATACTAGATGATAAATTATTTGAAGATCTAGACATTTTAGGTCCAGAGGTAAAAGACCTTGTAGGGACAAATCCAAAAATAGGAAAAGCTATAGTTAGACTAGGTGATATTTTAAAAAAGAAAGATCATGAAATGATTAATAAAATAGAAACAATATCTGGTAAAATTGTTGATAACAGAAAAAATTCATTTCCCGGTGAAGTTATTTCAGATTTTTTACAAGAAAATAAAAATTACTTTCCTAAATTAGAGGATTTTGCAAATAAAGTTTTTGAAAAAGTTCAAAAAAATAACAGGACTAGATATATTGCTTTATGTGATCATTTGAAGTCAGAATATGGAATAACAGTTAAAGATGTGATCCCAGAAGAAGACAAACCGTTTTCAAAAATTTATCATAAAAATAAAAAAGAATTACTTTTAAGTGACTATAGCTCTTTAGAAACAAAAAAACTTCATGCTGCCGCACAAATAGCTCAAGAAGGAGCTAACAAAGAAATAGAAAATTATTTATCCAAATTTACATTTCCCTCTGAAGAATCCAAAAAATTAACAAAAGTGGCTTTATTAAATTATTGTGGTGCTGCTATTTTAATGCCGTATAAACTTTTCCATATTGAATGTAAAAAACTAAAATATGATTTAGAATTATTACAAAATACTTTTGCAACTTCCTTTGAACAAGTTGCACACAGAGTCACTTGTTTGCAAGATCCAAAGCTTCCAGGTATTCCATTTCACTTTCTAAGAGTTGACATGGCTGGAAATATCTCTAAGAGATTTTCATTGTCTGGAATTGAAATTCCAAGATATGGTGGAGCTTGCCCAAGATGGAATGTTTATTCAGCATTAACAAGACCGGGAGTTATCCAAGCTGCTGTTAGTAAAATGACTAATGGTGAAAAGTATGTATGTATTGCAAGAACTGTTGAAAAAGGAATAGGAAGATTTGGTCAATCAAAAAGTATTTTATCTATTGGACTTGGATGTGAAGCAAAATATGCAAAAGATTTTGTTTATACAGAAAATATAAATATAAATGATAAATCTACTGAAATACCAATTGGGGTTTCATGTAGAACCTGCGATAGATTAGACTGTTCACAAAGAGCCTTTCCTCCTTTACATAAAAAATTTGATGTTGATATTAACTCAAGGGGAGTTTCAGTCTACGTTGGTGATAAAAGCTAAAGTTATAATTATGTTAAAATTTATAATTCCAGCAATTGTTATTTTTTTAATTGTTCTTTTTTGGGAAAAGATAAATGAGATAATTTATAGAAAATTTAATATTAAGATTAATTACATTGCCACAATTATTTTTTTAATAGTTTTAGGAATAATTTTTTCATTGTTATATTTTTAGCATTTATGAAAAATTTTAACTTGTCTAATTGTGAATTAACTCATTCTGAGGGTGTTTTCACTCTTAAAAATATTAATACTACAATTGGATTTGTAAGATTTAATGAGCATGGAGAAATAGAATATATTTTTGTTAATCCAATTTTTAGAAAAAAAGGTTTGGCAAAAAAACTGTTAACCCTAGTTAAAGAAAAAACTAAAAAAAAATTAGTGTTTCAAAAACCAATAAGCCCACTTGGTTCAAAATTATTGAAATCATTGAATAAAAACGCTTAATTATAATTTATGAGAGAAATTCTTAAAAAAAAATTTAAACCAAGAATTAAAGCTCGAATAAGAAAAAATAAGCAAATTTTTACCAAAAAGATTGAAAATTTTTTTGACTGGGTAAAAGGTGCGGAATTAGTAGAGTTAAAAGAGTGTAATACTAAAGAAGATCCAGTAAGACCAGAGTTAGACATTGTTTTTAGAAGGAGTTATGGAAGAAAAATTTATGGTGTAAAATATATGGGTGAAATTCATGCTGTAATGTGCTTTGCATACACAAACCAAATTCCAAAAAATGTAGAAGAGCTAGGCAAATTTAGTCATGATGCTTATTTACAAAGTGCACAAAGGGATCAAAATATTGGCCAAATAGCTATAGCATATACAGTTTGGTCTAAAAAAAAAGGTGGTGGTAAACTGATTGTAAAAGAGGTATTTAAAAAAATTAAAAAATCAAATCATCTTGATAGATTAATTACCCTGTCACCATTAACTGAAATGGCTACAAAATTTCATAGTAAAAATGGAGCGAAACTTTTACAAATTAATGAAACAACACAAAATTTCGAATATTTAGTAGAAAAGAAAAAAAATTAATAATGGAAAAATTTAATTGGAATTATCCAACAACAATGTGGGTTGGTGAAAACCGAATTAAAGACGTTGCATTAGCATGTAAAAATCTAGGCATTACTAAACCATTATTTGTGACTGACAAAGGTCTGGTTCAAACTCAAATCGTAAAAAATACTTTATCGATTTTAGATGATAATAAATTTAATACTAAGATATTTTCAGATGTTGTTGGAAATCCAACTGACCAAAATGTTTATGAAGGAGTTGAAAGTTTTAAAAAAAATAATTGTGATGGCGTAATTGCTTTTGGAGGGGGTAGTGGATTAGATGTAGGTAAAGCAATAGCTTTTATGTCAGGGCAAACTTTACCAATTTGGGATTTTGAAGATATTGGGGACAATTGGACTAAAGCCAATAATGATAAAATTGCACCAATTATTGCAGTACCTACAACTGCTGGTACAGGCTCTGAAACAGGAAGAGCTTCAGTAATTTTAAATGAAGAAACTGGTGTTAAAAATATTATTTTTCATCCTAAATTTTTACCTTCAATTGTTATTTTAGATCCAGTTTTAACTTTAGAACTTCCTCCAAATGTTACAGCTGCAACTGGAATGGATGCGCTAGCTCATAATTTAGAAGCTTATTGTGCAATAGGCTATCACCCTATGGCAGATGGTATTGCACTTGAGGGCATGAGGTTAATTAATAAATGGCTATTAGAGGCAGTGAATAATGGATCTAATATTGAAGCAAGAATGAATATGATTACTGCTGCTAGCATGGGTTCTACTGCTTTTCAAAAGGGTTTAGGTGCAATACACTCATTAAGTCATCCAGTTAATGCGCTCAACAATATCCATCACGGTTTATCTAACGCAATATTTATGCCATATGTTTTAACTTTCAATAAAGATGTGATTGAAGATAAAATTATAAAGATTTGTGATTATTTAGAACTTGAAAAAAAAAGTTTTGACGGATTTATTGATTGGACACTGGATTTGAGAAAACAATTACATATACCTCATAAACTATCCGAAGTTATTAATAAGGAAGATTTTGATATAGATCGATTATCAGAAATGGCACTTGCTGATCCATCAACAAGAGGTAATCCTAAAAAATTGACTGTTGCAGATATGAAAATAATGTATCAAAACAGTTTTTCAGGGGATTTATTTAATGAGTAATTTAAATATTTTAATTGTCGAGGGGAATTTAAAGGAAGAAAACGATAGTTTTTCTTATGTTGGCATACCTACGCACACTGAAAGTTTAAGAGAAAGCCTTAATTATTTTACAAAAAAATTGAATTTTGACGTAGTAAACCCTTCATCTGACAAGGACTTACAATCAATTAAATCTAAATTATCAAGTTATGATGGTTTAATTTGGGGAGGCAGTAGTCTAAATATTTATAACGATACTCCTGAAATAAGAAATCAGATAGAATTCATGAAGGAATGCCAAAAAAAATGTGAAAAAAATATTAGCTATTTGCTGGGGCCTACAAGTAGCAGTAACTGCAGCTGGGGGCGAGGTCAAAAAAGCACATGGATCACATATTGGAATTGCTAATGAAATTACAATAAATGAAAAAGGACTTCACCATCCTTTGTACAAGGGTAAAAACAAAAAATTTAATTCTCCTGCATTTAATTTTGATGAAGTTGTAACTTTACCCAATAATGCCGTATGTTTAGCGTCTAATAAAATTAATAAAGTGCAAAGTTTGTATTTTGAAATTAATAATTCAAAAATTTGGGGACTTCAATACCATCCAGAAATTACTTATGAAAAAATGATAAGTTTAATTAAATTTAGAAAAGACAGATTAATTGAAAATAGAAAAGTCTTTAGAGATGAAAAAGAAATTCAAAACCACATTTCTTTTATTCAAAATGAAATATATAAATCAAATAAAGAATTAAGAATGCTAGAATTAAAAAATTGGCTTAATTCAATAATTTAAATTTTATCTCTTTTTATTAAATCTTTTAAATGAAAAGTTTTTAGGTCTTTTTCTATTTTTGAATTTTTTTTTTGTTTTAAATTTAAATCTTTTTTTATTTGTATCTATTGTTGAGTCATTTGCAGGTTTCTTATCAAAATATTTAGGATTATTTGTAAAACCAAATTTTTTCTTTTTATCTTTAAAGCTATATTTTTTAGAATCTTCTCTTTTAAAAAACTTTTTCTTACTCTTAAAACTTGATTTTCTAGAATCATCTTTTTTAAAGAATTGTTTCTTATATTTAAATTTTTTTTCTTTAGCAAATGAAGCTTGAGGTCTTTTTTTGCCTTTGAAATTTTTTTTATTTCCACTTTGAGAAGGTTTAAAATTTGGATTAATTAATCTACTAATTGAATTCCACATTGATCTATCACCAGGTGTAAGAAATGTTAGAGCAGATCCTTCCTTACCAGCCCTTCCGGTTCTTCCAATTCTGTGAATATAATCTTCAGGCACTTGAGGAAGATCATAATTAATAACATGTTGTATTAAAGGTATATCCAAACCTCTGGCTGCAACATCTGTTGCAATTAATATTCTACTTTTACCATTTCTAAATCCAGTTATTACTCGGTCTCTTTTGCTTTGTCTCAAATTACCATGAATGGCATCAGCCGAGTGACCATCATATTTTAAACGTTTAACTATCTTGTCAGCACCATGTTTGGTTTTCACGAAAACCAATATAGAGCCACTTCTTTCAACTAATTGATTTATTAACTCATGATATTTTTTATCTTGAGATATTTGAAAAGTTTCTTGTTTGATCTTTTCGATTGGAGTTGATAATGAACCCACAGCTATCCGTTCTGGATTATTTAAATATTTTTCTGAAATTCTTAAAATATTATTTGGTAATGTTGCCGAAAATAATAAAGTTTGATGATCTTTTGGAATAAATTTTAATATCAATTCTATTTGAGGAGTGAAACCCATATCCAACATTCTATCGGTTTCATCTAAAACTAAATAAGATACTTTAGATAAATTTAAACTTTGTCTTTTTATATGATCATTAATTCTACCAGGAGTACCTACTATAATTCTAGCTCTTTTCTTTAATTTTTTTAGTTGTTTTTGCATGCTTTCGCCACCAATAAGTAATGCATTCCCGATCCCTATTTCTCTAACGTTTAATTTTAAAACTGTTTGCATAACTTGGCTTGCAAGTTCTCTAGTAGGACAAATAATCAAAGCCATAGCATTTTTATCCAAAATTAATTTATTTATCATTGGTATTGTAAATGCTAGAGTTTTACCTGTACCTGTTTGAGCAGTACCTAAAATATCTTTTCCTGTTAAACTAATTGGAATTGATTTACTTTGAATAGGAGTTGGGGATTTAAAATCTGCATACTTAATTGAATTTTTAAGCTTATTTTCTATTGGTAAATCGTTGAAGTTCATAATTTAGATACAATTAGTTTGACTGAATGGATGCATATATCTTTTTAAAACAAATACAATCAATGTTTTAAAATTATTATTTAGGTCAAAAAGGGTGTTGAGTATGTTTTAAAATTCAATTAAAATTGACTTATTGTGCTTAGTTATATTTTACCATTTATAATACTTATTTTAGTAGTAGTTTTTATACACGAATATGGACATTATTATTTTGCAAAAAGATATGGTGTGGGTGTCACAGACTTTTCTATAGGTTTTGGCCAGGAAATATTTGGTTGGAATGATAAATCTGGTACTAGATGGAAAATTTGTTGGATTCCACTTGGTGGATATGTCAAATTTTTTGGTGACAGAAATGTATTTTCACAAGCAGATCAAGAAAAAATTATTGAAAAATATAATGAACAAGATCGTCAAAAATTATTTGTTTTAAAGCCTTTATATCAAAGAGTTTTAATTGTTTTTGGAGGGCCCTTGGCTAATTTTTTATTAGCTTTAGTTATATTTTTTTCAATTTATACATTTGTTGGAAAAGATTTTACGCCAGCAGTAATTAATGAGGTCCAAAACGATAGCCCTGCAATGGTTGGGGGATTAAAACAAAATGATATCATTTTAGAAATAGATGGAAACAAAGTTAAAAGCATTATGGATGTTTCAAAATATATAATGATGTCGACTGATGAAATAATAGACTTTAAAGTAAAACGTTCTTATGATGAAAAAATTCTTAGAATTAAACCTGACACAGTTTTAAGTGAAGATAATTTAGGAAATCAAATTAACAAAAGAATAGTTGGTATAAAACTTGGTGCATATAATAACGAAATTAATCATGTAAAATTAGGACCAGCACAAGCAATTTATCATGCATCTCATGAAGTCTATTATGTAAGTATTTCATCATTAAAATATATAGGGGCAATGATATTTGGAAAGGCGGACACATCCCAATTAGGTGGTCCAATCAGAATTGCAAAAATATCAGGACAAGTCGCTGAATTTGGTGTTTTAGCTTTTATTAGCATGATGGCTTATATTTCGATAAGTCTTGGATTGGTTAATTTGTTTCCGATCCCAATGTTAGATGGTGGACACTTAATGTTTTATGCTTTTGAAAAAGTTTTAGGTCGCCCCCTTTCACAAAAAACTCAAGAAGGTTTTTTTCGAATCGGAATGGTTTTACTGTTATCATTGATGTTTTTTACAACCTTTAATGACCTAAAAGACTTAGGTATATTCAAATAAGATAATTTTTCAGTTTTAAAAAAAACCAATAAAATCAACACTTATTTTATATTTATCAATATATTGTGCATAACTTTTTAAGATACACTAAAAAAAGTCTTGATTTATCAACACTTTTGAGAAAAATGGGAATTAACCTAATAAAACCGGAGCTAAAATGAACAAAAAACAATTAGTAGTCAAACTTTCAGGTGCTTTAAATTTAAGTAAAGCAGATGCTGAAAGAACTTTTGATACAATTACCAACACTATTTTAGATGCTTTAAAAGCTGATGATTCAGTAAAAATTGCTGGATTTGGAACTTATAAAGTGGCTAAAAGAAAAGCAAGAGTTGGAAGAAATCCTAGAACTGGTGAGCAGATTCAAATTGCTGCATCACAAAAGGTTAAATTCTTACCTGCTAAAGCGTTAAAAGAAGTATTTAATAAATAATATTTTTTATACAGCCTTGATGTTAAAAATGCATTAAGGCTGTTTCTATATGCAAATACTGCATACCCAATTTTCCTAATCAGCGTTAGTTTTTATAAATAATAAAAATATAAGAATTCTCATAACAGGGAGGTCTTATGACTAAATTATTTAAAAAAATAAGTGCACCACTTATTAGTTTAATATTTTTATTAAATATGAGTAGTGCTGGTATGGCAGACACAACAGTTTCTGCTGAAGTAGGTTTTATTTTTAATACCTTATTATTCTTGATTTGTGGTTTTCTAGTAATGTTTATGGCTGCAGGCTTTGCAATGCTAGAGTCTGGAATGGTTACATCAAAAAGCGTATCCGTAATTTGTGCAAAGAATATAGGTTTATTTTCAATTGCAGGAATAATGTTCTGGATGGTTGGCTATAATTTAGCTTACGGTATACCAGAAGGTGGTTATATTGGTAGTTTCATTCCATGGTCCGATGCTAGTTCTGTAGATACGGGTTATTCAGATGGTTCAGATTGGTATTTCCAAATGGTGTTCTGTGCAACTACAGTATCTATTGTATCTGGAACAATGGCTGAAAGAATAAAATTGTGGCCATTCTTTTTATTTGCTGCAATTCTTTCAGGAATTATTTATCCAATCGTAATGGGTTGGCAGTGGGGTGGAGGCTGGTTAGCTGAATTAGGTTTTTCTGATTTTGCTGGTTCTACCTTGGTACACTCAACTGGCGGTGCAGCAGCTTTAGCTGGTGCTATAATTATCGGTCCTAGACTTGGAAGATTTACAAAGTCGGGTTCTCCAGCTCCAATTAAGCCATTTGCAGCTTCATCAATTCCATTAGTTACAATTGGAGTATTTATTTTATGGCTAGGTTGGTTTGGCTTTAATGGTGGTTCACAATTAGCTATGGGAACTGCTGTCGATGCTATTGCTGTATCAACTATCTTTATGAATACATTTTTAGCAGGTGCTGGCGGAGTAATGGGCGCTGCTATAATAACAAGATTACACTTTGGTAAAACTGATGTAATTCAAATGTTAAATGGATGTATTGGTGGATTAGTTGCGGTAACTGCAGAACCATTAGCTCCATCACCTTTAGCAGCAATTTTAATTGGTGCAGTGGGTGGTTTGATTGTGGTTTATGGTACTAAACTATTATTTTCATTAAAGATTGATGATGTAGTTGGTGCAATACCAGCACACTTATTTGCCGGTATTTGGGGTACATTAATTGTGCCTGTAACAAATGGTGATGCATCTTTTAGTACTCAGCTAGTAGGTGTTTTAGCAGTAAATGTTTTTGTTTTCATCGTAGCTTATATTGTATTTAGCTTAATGAAAGTAACCGTTGGTCTTAGATTAAGTAAAGAAGGTGAATCTAAAGGTACTGACGTAACTGAAACAGGCGTTATTGCATATGCAATACGTGACTAATTGTTAACAATAAGGGATCCTTTGCCTCTGTGTATCCGCAACGTTACTCATCAAAGGGTCCCTAAAATTTTCTCTCTAAGTTAGTTAAAAATAAAAAGCCCTCTCCCTCAGGGGGCTTTTTATTTATTTTCGTCCCAAAGTTTTTTGTAATCAATAAATGGAGCCAGTCCATAGCTTGAATTAATATTAGTCAGATGAAGAGATAAACTTTTTAGTGGAGAAATGCATATTTCTTTTTCATAGATTTCATTAATATATTTCTCAAAAGGATCATTGCGATCTTTACAAGTTTTTTCAAAATTTTCCCAATATTTATTTAATAAATTTACACTAGTCATAAAAGTGCATAGAGTTTTATTAATTGTTCGCCAGTGTCTTTTATTACCTAAAAGAATATTAGTTTTTTCATTATTCATATAAAAATAAGGATAGTCACTTGGACACATAAAAATATCATTTTTTACCTGAGAAGATATTCTTTCATAAGAAGCTATCATTTCCTCCAACATCGGTTCAAAATGTAAATAATCATCTTCCACAAAAAAAACTAAGTCTTCAGCTTGGCTTTTTCCAATTTCAAAACTATTTAATAAACTAGCCAAATTAGAAAAAGTTTCTTTAGATTTTTGTTCTTTAATTTTAGCTTTATAATTGTTGTGATTAAGAGATATAAAATCAATATTTTTACCCTCAGTAAGTTTTTTAATTCGGCTTAAATTTTCATCTTTTGAATTATCGTCAATAATTAAAGTTTTTACTTTTATTTTTGGATATTTATTTTGACAAAAATTGATTGAATTTATTAATGACTTAATTGAACGGTATGAGTATTCTATCTTTGGGTTCTCAAATAACCTTTTTTTATTTTGATCCCAAATTTCTATTTCAGTATTCATTCTAATTATAATTAGAATTGATTTTACTTGTCGCGAAATTTTTACTTCACCTAATGGTAAAACTATTGATTTTTCATTCAAAATGGAAAGATTTTCATTAAGTTTTTTATCTAATGTGGGAGATGTAAATTCATTTTGATCAATAATTTCAAAACCTAATATTTTAGCAAGTTTAATGAAAAGTTTTTTCATATAAATTTAATTTATGATATAGATATTTACAATATTATGGGAATTAAATCATCTCAAACTCTGGTTTCAGAAGCTCTTAAAGAAATTAAAACGATATCAATAGATGATGCTCATAAGATGTGCATTGATAATCAATGTAATTTAATAGATATCAGAGATATTAGGGAACTTCAAAAAGAAGGGCAAGTTGAAGGGGCAAACCATATACCCAGAGGAATGTTAGAGTTTTGGTTAGATCCTGATAGTGTTTATTTTAAAGAAGGCAAACTCGACCTAGATAAAGAAATGGTTCTATTTTGTGCTGGTGGTTTGAGATCTGCTCTAGCTGCAAAATCATTAAAAGATATGGGATTTAAAAAAGTGTCTCATATTGATGGTGGGTTTGGAGCAATTAAAAATAGTAAATTCAAAATTATTTAAAATTATATTCGTCTATAGCATAGTCCAATCTATCTTGACCCCAAAAAATTTTATTGTTAACCACAAAAGTTGGTGCACCAAAAATATCTTTTTTAAATGCGTTGTTTGTTAACTGTTTCAATTCATCTTTAATTATTGAACTTTTAATACCCTCTAAAAAAAAACTTTTCTCAATAGAGCAATCTTTTAAGATTTTCTCAATATTTTTTTCTTCTAATATGTTTACATTGTCTTTCCAATAAGCATTAAAACATGTGTCAAAAAAATTTTTTTTTAATTTAGTCTCAACTACCAAATACCCTCGCATTAAATATAAAGAATTAATTGGAAATTTATCGTTCCATTTAAATTCAATTCCATTTTTTTCTGCAACTAACTTACAGTCATTTTTCATATTTTTCATTTTACGTTCATTAAATGCCGGGGCAGTTATGTCTCCTAATTTATGAAGACCACCTAGTAAAATGGGTTTATAATTAATATTGATTTCGTTATTTTTATATAATGATTTTAATTTTTTATAAGCTAAGAATGAATAAGGACTGATAAAATCAAAGTAAAAGTCAAATGACTTAGTCATACAAGTTTATATTTTTGGCATAAAAAATTCTAATCAACCAATAAAAAAATAAACCGATTGGACCAATTAAATAGGTAATAATAAGTGGTACAGCTAATAATATTTTATTGATAGATAATTTTTGAGAGTCTTTAACTATCCAACCGCCAGTAAAAAGATTAATTGACACAAAGTGTATCCAAAACATCATTAAATAAAATTCATCTTTAAATAATTCAGATAAGTGATCTATACCAAGATATAAACTGAAATTACTATTAAAAGCATATGAATTCAAATACGACTTGTATAAAACAAAAATGTAAGTACCACCTAGTA
>CACGKH010000019.1 GCA_902573585.1 uncultured Pelagibacteraceae bacterium | reverse complement strand
TGATAGATCAATCTCTTCTTTTGTGAGCTGACCAGATATTACTGGGTTGTAAGCCTTTATACCCTTAGCAACTTCACCATCAGCAATACCTTGAACTTCTACTTCATGAAGTTTACAAAAATCAGCAATTTGTCTAAATGTTAAAGTAGTATTTTCAACAAGCCAGACTGCTGTAGCCATTGGCATAAGAGGTGCATTTGACATTTAATTTTTTTTATCTGATTTGAAATTTTGAAATTTTTTATTGAATTTACTTATTCTTCCTTTATCCATAAGTTTTTGTTTTCCTCCTGTCCAAGCGGAGTGAGATTTTGGATCAATCTCTAACTTTAGTAAATCACCTTCAGCTCCCCAGGTTGACATTGTTTCGAACTGAGTTCCATCGGTCATCTCTACTTTAATAGGGTGATAGTTAGGATGTATCTTTTTTTTCATGACGAGATTTATAGCAAAAGAATGTGCTAAAACAATTAAAAGTTAATTAATTTTTCATTTAATTTGCTGCTAATATTAGCACTAGATGCTATTACCTTTATGTTTTCATTAATTGAAAGGTCTATTTCATTAATAATTCCCCCAGCCTCTTTAATAATGACTATTCCAGCAGCTATATCCCATATATTTAAATTTTTTTGAAAAAATCCATCATATCTTCCAGTCGCTACATAGGCCATATCAAGTGCTGCACAACCTGATTTTCTGAATGGAACATCTGGAAAATCTTTTAATTTTCCACCAGTTACAAACAAACAATCATTTATTTCATTTTTTTTTGAAACTTTAATCCTGTGATTATTAAAAAAAGCTCCATTATCTTTTTCAGCAAAGAATATTTCATCTTTAATTGGATCAAAAATTAGACCTGATACAATCTCATCTCCTGACTTGAGGGCTATAGATATTGCAAAATGAGGAACGCCATGTAAGAAGTTTATGGTTCCATCTATAGGGTCTATTATCCAAGTATTATCTTTGTCTTTATTTTGATCAACTCCGTTCTCTTCACTTATTATTGAATAATTTGGTCTCGCTTTTTTTAGCTCCTCAATAATAATCTTTTCAGTTTTTATATCAGAATTTGTTACAAAGTCTTTTGGTCCTTTTTTTGAAACTTGAAGGTTTTCAACTTCTCCAAAATCTCTGATTAATATTTTAGAGACCTTTTCAGCTGCTTTAATCATTATATTAAGATTTGCAGATATAGATTTCATAAATTTAAATTTTTTTGACGTATTCTAAATTTCTTGTATCAACAATAATCTTATCACCCGCTTCTATAAAAGGAGGGACCTGAATATTTAGACCGTTATCAAGAACTGCTGGTTTGTAGGATGATGAAACTGTTTGTTTTTTTAAAGCAACATCGGTTGTCTTGATTTGACAAGTTACTTGATTTGGTAACTCTACAGAAATAGCTTTCTCATTATAAAAACTAACTGAAACTCCGAGATTTTCAGTCAATAATTTTCCTTTTTCACCAACTATATCTTTTTTAATTTCTATTTGTTCAAATGACTTTGGCTCTATAAAAAAAAAATTATTATCATCTTCATATAAAAAATTAAAATCCGTTTCTTCTAAAGACGCTTTTTCAACAGTTTCACTTGATCTAAATCTTTCATTCAACTTTGTATTTTTATTTACACTTTTCATTTCAACTTGTGCGAATGCTCCACCTTTACCAGGCTTAACGTGTTGAGTTTTGAGAACTTCCCATAAATCATTTTTATGCTCTAAAAGCATACCCACTCTTATTTCACCTGCATTTATTTTCATTTTAATTTTTTTATTGCTTCTACCGGTTTTAGTTTTTTATTATTCCAAATGTAGCCTGAGATAGCTAAAAAGTTAGCTTTATTCAACAATAGTTTTTTATAATTTTCGGAATTTATACCTCCAATTGCTACAATTGGAGTTTTTGTTAACTTTTTTATATTTTTCAATAAACTTAAATCTGCTTTATATTTAGTTCTTTTAGTTTTTGAAGTATTGAATGCTCCAAATGCCAAATAGTCAGCTTTATTCTTAACTGCTAGTTTTGCAAGTCTGATTGAATTATGACAAGTAATTCCAATGATTTTTTTTTTAATTATCTTTCTTGCTTCTGAAATCCCCATATCTTTTTGGCCTAAATGACAACCATCAGTATCTAATTTTTTAGAAAGTAACACATCATCATTGATTAAAAATTTGGTCTTATATTTTTTACAAATTTTTTTAATTTTTCTCCCAATTATTATTTTTTTTTTTAGAGGGACTTTTTTAAGTCTAAGTTGAAAAAAACTTACTTTTTTTAATTTCAATATCTCTGTTAATTCATTATAAAAAGATTTTTTAATTTTATTTGGAGAGATTAGGTAGATAAATTTTTTTTTAGTGACTCTCAATTTCTTTTGACCATTTTCCCTGAGCAGCTAATGTGTTCATGTTTGCTCGATGATTAAATACTTTCTGAGTACCTTCAATATCTTTGATATTTTTTGACCAAAATTTAAGCGCACTTTGTTGAAGAGCTCTTCCATAAGAATAAGACATGATAAAATTTGTGGTATTGTTTTTATTTATTAAGTTTAAATTTTCTGTTGCTTCAATTTCTGATTGGCCACCAGATAAAAATGCTATACCAGGTACTTCTGACGGCACTGAATTTTTTAAACATTTTAGAGTTAATTCTGAAACTTCTTCGTTAGAAGATTTATTTTTGGATTTATCTCCAGCTAAGATCATATTGGGTTTTAATATGATTCCTTTAAGATCAACTTTATGTAAAATAAGTTCTTCAAAACATTTTTTAATTACCTCAGAAGTTTTTTGATAACAATCCTTTGCAGAATGATCACCTTCCATTAATACTTCAGGTTCAACAATTGGAACCATATTACTTTCTTGAACTAACGCTGAATAACGAGCTAAAGCATGAGCATTTGAATGTATTGAGAGTTTACTTGGATTGTCTTTTGCTATGTTATAAACACCTCTCCATTTTGTAAATTTTGCCCCAAGTTTATAATATTCTTTTAGTCTAACCCTTAATCCATCTAGACCTTCAGTAATTTTTTCTTTTGATGAGCCTGCTAAGACTTTTGCACCAGTATCAACTTTAATACCTGGATGAGATCCCATATCTGCGATCAATTCAGGAATTTTTTTTTTTTTTGAAGAGATTTGTTTTATTGTTTCATCATATAATATTACTCCACCAATGCAATTGGACATGCTTGAAGAGCTAAAAAGAGTTTCTCTAAATAATAATCTATTTTCGGGGGTTGATGGCACATTAACACCATCTAACCTTTTAGTCATTGTTCCCGTACTTTCATCTGCAGCTAAAATTCCTTTACCATTTCCAAGAATTTCTAAAGCTATCTTATTTAATTCTGACATAATTAATTTAAAGCTTTTATACCAGGAAGTTCTTTTCCTTCAAGATATTCTAAAAACGCTCCCCCAGCAGTTGAAACAAAATTAAATTCATTTATTGCGTTAATTTGATTTAAAACTGCAATGGTGTCTCCACCTCCTACAACAGAATAAATTGAGTTATTTTTATTATGTTTAATAATTTTTTTGGCAATTTCATAACTGCCATTCGCAAAATTTTTATTTTCAAAATAACCTGCTGGCCCATTCCATAAAACAGTTTTACTATTTTCAATTATATTCTTAATGTTGTTTATAGTTTTTGGCCCTATATCTAAAATAAAATCATCAACTTCTATTTCTTTAAGTTCTTTAATTTGAGGGCTATCCTCAATACTTTTTCCAACTCTTACATCATGTGGATAGATGATTGAACACGAATGTGTTTTTGAAGCTTTAAAAATATCATCAATAATCGACTCACAATTATCCTCTCTTATTGATTTTCCTATCTGATTACCTTTGTATTTTAGAATATTGTTTGCCATTCCTCCTACAACAATAATATTATCAAATTTTGGTATTAAATTTTTAATTACCCCAATTTTTGTTGATATTTTCGACCCACCTATAATACAAGTAATTGGTTTTTTTATCTCAGTAGTAACTTTCTTTAATGCATTTAATTCTGTTTCCAATTGTAATCCCGCATAGGATGGTAATAATTCTGCAACTTTACTTACAGAGGCATGAGCTCTGTGTGAACATGAAAAAGCATCATTTACAAATATATCTGCTAATTTTGCTAACTGTTTTGAAAAATCCAAATCATTTTTTTCCTCTTGCTCATAAAACCTTATATTTTCTAAAAAAATTATTTCATTTTCGGTATTTTGAAATAAATCTTCTTTTTTAAGTTTGAAAATATCTTCTTTAATAAGTGTAATTTCCTTCTTAATCTTTTTTTTTAAATTTTCACAAATAGGCTTAAGAGAGAGATCGTTGTTTATTTTTCCCTTTGGTCGTCCGACATGAGAAATAACTATAATTTTGCACTTTTTTTTAAGTAAAAAATCAATTACTGGTAAGATTTTATCAATTCTTGTTTGATCTGTTATTTTTCCATTTTTAATTGGAACATTCAAATCCAATCTTAAGAGTACTTTTTTTTGGTTAAGATTCTCTTGATCTTTTATATTTTTCATTAAGAAATCTTACGAAGATACTCTGCTATATCACACATTCTATTAGAAAACCCCCACTCGTTATCGTACCAAGCTGAAATTTTGCCCATATTTTTTCCTACAACATTTGTTAAAGTTGCATCAACAATAGATGATGCAGGATTGTGATTGAAATCAATAGACACAAGTTTTTCATTAGTTATTTCTAAGATTTTTGTTTTTTGTTTTTTACTAAAGTTATGAAATGCAGAATTTATTTTTTCAATGCTCAAGTCTTTTTTTGTGCAAAAAACTAACTCAACTAAAGAAACATTAGGAGTTGGAACTCTCATCGCAACACCCTCCAGTTTACCCTTTAAAGAAGGTATAATTTCACCAATTGCTTTTGACGCACCTGTAGACGTTGGTACAATTGATTGGCTTGCAGACCTAGCTCGTCTTGGATCTTTATGTGAATTATCTAAAATCCTTTGGTCGCTAGTAAATGCATGTATTGTAGTCATAAAACCTTTTTCAATTTCAAAGGTATTATTTAAAACATGAGCTACTGGAGCTAGACAATTTGTTGTACATGAAGCAGCAGAAATAATTTTATCTTCTTTTTTTAATTTCATTTCATTAACTCCAAATACAATAGTTTTATCGGCATTTTTACAAGGGGCTGAAACGATAACTTTTTTTGCACCATTATTTAGATGAGGCATTAATTTGTCTTTAGAATTAAATTTTCCAGTGCATTCAAAAACAAAATCGACATCGAATTTTTTCCAATTAATTTTGTCTAAATCTGTTTCTTGGCTAAAGGAAATTTTGTTTTTGTTAATAATAAGATGATTTTCATCAAAACCAAGTTCAGCATTAAATTTTCCATGTATAGAATCATATTTTAAAAGTGTAGAGCAGGCTTCAGAATTTGTTCTGTTGTTTATATGTTTTATTTCAATGTTATTATGGTCATTTTCAATTATTGCTCGAAGTATCATTCTTCCTATTCTTCCCATACCATTGATACCAACTTTTATTTTCATAATTTTTCTTTAATCCTCTTAATTATACTCTCTATGCTTAAACCAAAGTGGTCGTAAATTTCTTTGTAAGGGGCACTTTTTCCAAAATCATTAATTCCGAAATTTAATCCATTAGTGCCTGTATATTTTTTCCAATAATTTGTTTCAGAGGCCTCTATAGACACAACTAGTTCAGTTTCAGTTAAAATTTTATTTTTATAATCATCGCTTTGTTGATCAAATAATTCTTGGCAAGGCATTGATATCACTTTTGAGTAAATACTTTCTGTGGCTAATTTATGACAAATATTGCTTGCCAAACTAGTTTCAGAGCCAGAAGATATGATCGTTAATTTAATATCTTTTCCAGTTCTTAAAAGCTCGTATGCGCCAACAGAAGATTCATTTGTTGAAGAATTTTTAACCCTTATTGGATTAATTCCTTGTCTTGACAAAGCAAGAACACTTGGGGTGCTTTTATTTTCTATTGCTAATTGCCAGCATTCAAAAGTTTCTATTAAATCTGCAGGTCTAAACACATTTAAATTAGGAATTGATCTTAGACTTGTCAATTGTTCAATAGGTTGATGAGTTGGACCATCTTCTCCAAGACCAATAGAATCGTGCGTAAAAACATATATTACATTTAGTTTCATCATGGCTGCAAGTCTGATTGATGGTTTGCAATAATCACTAAATATTAAGAAAGTTCCCCCATAAGGAATCAAATTACTATGCAATGCTATTCCGTTCATTATTCCACACATCGCGTGCTCTCTAACTCCATAATGAATATAATTACCAGAAAAATTGCCTGATTTAATCATCTTATGATTTTTAGTTTTTGTATTATTTGAACCTGCTAAGTCAGCTGAACCACCGATTAAATTTGGTAATTTAGATGCAACATCTAAAAACATTTCTGAAGACTTCCTGGTTGCAAGGGGTTTTAAATTATTTAGATAATCATCTTTTATTTTTTTAATTGAATTACTAAATGAAATTGGAATCTTGTTATCTTCAAGTTTTTTTTTGTATTTACTTTCATGGATTTTAGCTTTTTTCGATGCTCTTTCTCCGATCTTCTTCCACTCATCTAATAAATTATTTGGAATTTTAAAAGCTTCGTACTCCCATTTTAGTTTTTTTCTTACTAGTTTAATTTCATCCTCACCTAATGGACTGCCATGTGAGGATGCTTTGCCACTTTTATTCGGCGACCCATAACCTATTTTTGTTTTACACGAAATTACTATAGGCTTTTTGGATTTCTGAGCTTTTTTTAAAGCTTTAGATATTTCTTTATAATTATGACCGTCAATTTTTAAATAATTCCAGCCATAACTTTCAAACCTTTTTTTATGGTTATCCGAAACTGCTAGGCTAGTAGGACCATCAATTGATATGGAGTTATCATCAAAAAGTAAAACAAGATTTTTAAGTTTAAGATGTCCTGCTAGACTTAAGGCTTCATGGCTAATACCTTCCATCAAACAACCATCGCCTGCTAACACATAGGTTTTATGATCAATCTTACTTTTTCCGAATTTTTTTTTTAAAATCTCTTCTGATATAGCGAAACCAACTGCGTTTGATATCCCTTGCCCCAAAGGACCAGTGGTAGTTTCTATACCAGTATTTGGATGATACTCTGGATGACCTGCGCAAATAGAATTAAGTTGCCTAAAATTCTTAATATCGTTCAATGATACACTTTTGTAACCAGTTAAATACAAAAGAGAATAAAGCAACATAGAACCATGACCGGCAGAAAGAACAAATCTATCTCTATTTACCCAACTCGGATTTTTTGGGTTAAAATTTAAAAAATCTTTAAAAAGAACAGTTGCTACATCTGCCATCCCCATAGGCATCCCAGGATGGCCCGAGTTAGCTTTTTGTACGGCGTCAATTGAGAGAAATCTAATACAATTAGCTAAATTTTTATATTGTTTGCTCAAAAAAATTATCCTGTCTAGACTAAGAAGATTCTATTTAATAATATAATCATATATATATGAATTCTGTGATCGAAAAAGAAAAAAAACTTAATTTAGCGTTAACAAAATTAAAAAATTTGAATCTAAAAAACCCAGATATAAAAAAAAATATCGACAATTTAAGTACTCAAAAAAATCAATTAGAAATTGAAAAACAAGAATTAGAAGAAAAATATAAAAGTTTAGCTAATGATTATAATAATTTGAGTATAAAACTAGACGAATTGCAAAATCAGGAAAAAATTGAGCAAAAAAAACAAATGGAGTTCTCAGAAAAAATTGATGAATTAAATCAAGAAACAGATACTTTATTGGATGAAATAGATAAATGGCAAACGTAAGTATTAAATTTAATGGAAAAGAATTTTTGCTGTCTTGTGAAGATGGGCAAGAAGAACATTTAGAGGAATTGCTAATTCAAATTAATCAAAAGTTTAATAACTTAAAGAATGATCTTGGAAATCTAGGAGAAAATAAACTTTTATTGATCACAGCTGTAAAAGTTATGGATGAATATTATGAAACCAAAAAAAAAGTTGATCAAAAAAAAGATGAATTAAAAAATCTTTCTAATAAATTCAAAGAATTAAAATCATTAATTTATGAGTACAGAGATAAAAAAGAAAATGAAATTAATGAATTAAATGAAAATCATCATAAATTAAAAAATGAAATTGAAATAAATCAAAAAAATTATGAAAAATTAATTGACGAAGCTGCAAATGAAATTTCAAGTTTTGTTGAAAAAGCAAACTTAGAAAATTTATCTTAGTAAATTCTTGTGAAAAAATCTGAAATTAGAAAAAAAATATTAGAAATCAGAAAACAAAAAAATTCAAAAAATTTAGTTATTGATTATAAAAAAATATTTAAAATTTTAAAAAAAATTAGACTTTCTAAAACAGTAGGTGGTTATTATCCTTATAATTATGAGGTAGATTCAATTAAGATTTTAGAAAAATTTGAAAAAAAAAATTACCATATTTCTTTACCAAAAATAAAAAAAAATTTTCAAATGGATTTTTTCCAATGGTCAACAAAAGATCCATTGGCAATAAATAAGTATGGAATTCCAGAGCCAATTTCAAATAAAATTATATATCCAAATATTTTATTAGTACCTCTTGTTGCGTATGATAAAAATTTTAACAGAGTAGGTTACGGTGGTGGATTTTACGATAGATATATCAAAAGAATTAAAAAAAATAAAAATATTATAACAATTGGATTAGCTTTTTCTTTTCAAAAAGTAAAAAAAATTCCAATAAATAAACATGATATAAAATTAGATTTTGTGGTAAGCGATTAATAAATGAGAATATTATTTTTAGGAGATGTTGTAGGAGTTTCAGGGTGTTCAAAAATAATGAATAATCTTTTAGATCAAATTAAAATAAATCAAATTGATTTTGTAATCGTAAATGGAGAAAACGCAGCTCAGTCAGGAGTGGGATTAACCAAGGAAATTTGTGAAGATTTTTTTAGATGTGGTGTAAATGTTATTACAACTGGAAATCATGTATGGGATCAAAAAGAGATAATGAATTTTATTGATAAAGAAAATCGGTTACTCCGTCCAAAAAATTTATTTGAACCATCTCCAGGAAAAGGATTTGAAATTTATTTAACAAAAGAAAAATTGAAGGTAGGGGTCTTGAACTTAATGGGAAATGTTTTTATGAAAAAATGTAGTGATGTTTTTGAAGTTTCTCAAGAATTTATTAATAAATATAAATTGAAAGATGATTACGATGTTTTAATTGTTGATTTTCATGGGGAAATTACAAGTGAAAAGAATGCAATAGGTCATCTATTTGATGGTAAAGCAACTCTAGTAGTTGGAACACACACACATGTACCAACTAATGATGCTAGAATTTTAAAAAATGGTACTGGATATCAAACGGATGCAGGTATGTGTGGTGATTATGACTCTGTAATAGGAATGAATAAAGATAATTCATTAAATAGGTTTATGAAAAAAAACTCACTTAAACATTTTCCTGCTAAAGGTGACGCTTCTTTAAGTGGTGTTATTGTTGATTGTGATATAGAAACTGGTTTAGCAAAAAAAATTCAAAGTTATATTTTTGGAGGTCAGTTAAATAATATTTAATAGATTTATGGCAGGACATTCTCATTGGGCTGGAATAAAACATAAAAAAGGTAAAGCTGACAAACAGCGTTCCAAAATTTTTTCAAAATTAAGTAAAGAAATAACTGTTGCAGCAAAACTTGGAGATAAGGACCCCGCAATGAACCCTAGACTAAGATCTGCAATTCAAGCTGCCCGATCTGCCAATATGCCTAAAGATAATATTGTGAGAGCTATTGATAAATCCTCTCTTAATACTGAGTTGAATTTCGAAAATTTAAGATATGAAGGTTTTGGACCAGAGAAAGTACCTGTTATAGTGGAAACTTTGACTGATAATAAAAATAGAACTGCATCAAATATTAGGACTATTTTTCAAAAAGCAGGTGGAAGTCTTGGAACTCAAGGTTCTGCTTCACACAATTTTAAACAATCAGGAGTAATTAAAATTGATAAAAAAGAAATTTCAGATGACCGTATTTTTGAATTGGCAACTGAAGCAGGTGCAGAAGAATGCAAAACAAACAATGATTTTCATGAAATCCAATGTCCTGTAAATGAGATTTACAATGTAAAAAAGGAGCTGGAAAAAGAAGTTACTAATTTTATTTCAACAGAAATTGAATGGATACCACTTAATAGTATTAAAATTTCTCAAGAAAAAAAAGATGATTTAATCAATTTTTTTGACACACTAGAAGAGGATGATGATGTACAAAATGTTTATTCAAATGTTGAGTTGGTTAAATAGACTATGTTAATAATTGGTATAGATCCCGGTATATCAGGATCAATTTGTTTTTTGCAAGATGGAAAAATTCTTGATGTAGTTGAGATGCCTACGATGGCAGAAGGAAAAAAAAATAAAAGACAAGTCAATGGATCTCAAATTTATAATGAAATTTACAGAAGAATTCACAAAATTGAAAAGCAAGAAATTAGAGTTGTTATTGAGCAAGTTTCAGCAATGCCAGGACAAGGGGTTACTAGTATGTTTAATTTTGGTCAATCATTTGGTATTTTGAAAGGTATTTGTTCTGCCATGCAATTATCGATGTATTTTGTAAGACCGGCTAAATGGAAAAAATATTTTGGACTGATAAATTCTGAAAAGGATGCAAGTAGAACAAGAGCAATTGAAATGTTTCCATATTTTTCATCTCAACTTTCAAAAAAAAAAGATTCTAACAAGGCAGATGCAATATTAATTGCTAATTTTTATCACGAAACGTATAAAACTGAGGAATAATCTAAAAAAAAAAGACAAATTCATGACACAATTAAGTGTGAGAAGGCATTATGGAAGCTGATATTTCATCTCAAGCTGTAGGGTTAGCATCAAATACTGATTTTTCTTTGTTAAGTTTATTTATTCGAGCTGATATTATAGTTAAATCTGTAATTGTGATATTGATTGCTTGTTCAATTTATTCATGGGCTGTAATTATTGAAAAATTTAGATTATTTAAAAAAATAAATCAATCTACAGAAGAATTTGAAACAAAATTTTGGAATTCAAAATCAGCAGAGTCTTTTTATAATAACCTTCCTGCAAACTTAGAAGACCCAATGGCATTAGTTTTTAAAGATGCAATGCAAAATTTACTTAAAAGAAGATCAAAAACTGATTTACATGAGAGAATGACCACGATGTTAGAAACAGGAATTGAAAAACAAATGTCCAAAATTGGTAAGGGTTATACTTTTTTAGCAACAGTAGGTTCTACGGCACCTTTCATTGGTTTATTTGGAACTGTTTGGGGAATAATGAATTCATTTCAATCAATTGCAATTTCAAGAAACACTAGTTTAGCAATAGTTGCTCCAGGTATTGCAGAAGCATTGTTTGCAACTGCATTAGGATTACTGGCTGCAATTCCAGCAGTTATTGCTTATAATAAATTTAATAACGACTCAATTCTATATTCAAAAAGATTAGAAAATTTTTCAAAAAGATTTCTAACTATAATTTAAGATGGCTTTTAAATTAAATCGTTCATCTAAAGAACCAATGAGCGAAATAAATGTTACTCCATTTGTTGATGTGATGTTAGTTCTTTTAATAATATTTATGGTTACCGCGCCATTACTAACAGTTGGCGTACAGGTTGACTTACCAGAAAGCTCAGCTGACTCTCTTCCAGAGGAAGCCGAACCTCTTACTTTATCAATTAACTCTAAGGGAGAAATCTTTATTCAGGAGTCCAAAGTAGAATATGAAAAAATTATTGCTAAAGTCTTAGCTGTTTCAAAAAATAGAACAGATACCAGAATTTATGTCAGAGGAGATAAAACAATTAATTATGGAAGAGTGTTAGAAATTATGGGTTTATTGTCAGGCTCTGGTTTCACAAAAGTGGCACTTATATCTGAGCCATACAAAGAAAGGTAATAATTAAGTGAATAGAAGTATACTTATCTCTTCTGTCATTCACATAATTTTAATTATAATTACGGCGATGAGTTTACCATTTTTAGCAAAAAAACCCATAGATTTACCACCTATAGTTTCTGTGGAGTTAATACAAATTACAGATAAAACAAATATTCCATTTGCTCCAAAAGCAAAAAAAACAATAGAGAAAATTAAAGAAAAAGAAAAAAAACTTGTCTCCGAGCAAGCGCCTCCAAAAAAAGTAAAAAAAATTAAACCCGACTCTGTGCCAATGCCAGACGATAAAGTAAAAAAAGTTGAAAAAATTCAAGAGGATAAGCAAAATCCTGAAAAGATAGATAATGAAGTAAAACAAGTTTCTGAATTTGAAAAGAAAGAATTGTTTGATCCCAATAATATTGCAGCACTAATTGATAAATCGAAAGTTGAAACTGCTGAAACGACCAATAAAACGGATAAAGTGACTCAAGATCAACAAAAAAATATTGATCTTTCTGGGTTATCGCTAAGTGAAGAAGATGCTTTAAAAGCTCAAATATTTGGATGTTGGAGTATACCTTTAGGACTTCCATATAATGAAAATTTATTAGTGAGAATAAAGCTCCAATTAAATCCAGATGGCACAGTCTCTCAATCAGAAATTTTAGACCATGCAAGAATGAATAAACCTGGTCAAGGATTTTATAAAGTTTTGGCAGAAAGCGCATTGAGAGCAGTGAAATTATGCCAACCTTTAAGAGTTCCAACAACTGGCTATGAGAGATGGAAAGAATTACAACTTAATTTTGATGCAAGAGAGATGTTAGAAGGGTAATATATTCTGATGATAAGAATTATTTTAATATTAATAATTTTGCCTATTAAAGCATTAGCTTTAATAGAAGTGGATATTACAAGAGGAAATTTAAATCCTCTACCAATCGCTGTATCACCTTTATCGATTGATGAAAATTCAAGAAAAAATTTTGAGAAAATTTTAAAAAAAAATAATATTGGTTTAGAAATATCATCAGTTGTTGAAAATAATTTAAAAACTTCAGGTCTTTTTAATCCATTAAATAAAGATGCTTTTCTGCAGGCTCCAGATATTGCAAACTTAAAACCAAGATTTGAAGACTGGAACTTAATTAAAGCCCAAGCCCTAATTACTGGTAAAGTAAATTTTGTTGACGATAAATTGAGAGTTGAATTTAGATTGTGGGATGTTCTTGCGGGAAAAGAAATGATGGCACTTGCATTCACAACTGTTCCAAATAATTGGAGACGTGTTGGACATATTATTACAGATAAAGTCTATGAAAGATTAACAGGTGAAAAAGGTTATTTTGATACTAGAATAATTTATGTTGCAGAGGAGGGACCAAAAACTAGAAGAATAAAAAAATTAGCAATAATGGATCAAGATGGTGCTAATAATAAATTTTTGACTTTAGGTAATGAATTGGTTTTAACTCCAAGATTTAATCCAACAAGTCAGATGGTTACTTATCTTTCTTATTTTAGAAATTTACCAAGGGTTTACTTGTTAGATATTGAAACAGGTATGCAAGAAGTAGTTGGTGATTTTCCTGGAATGACATTTGCTCCTAGATTTTCACCTGATGGAAAAAAAATTATTATGAGTTTTGCTAAAGATGGTAATTCTGAAATATACACTATGGATTTAGAAAATAGAATTGTTGAAAAAATTACAAACCATCCTTCAATTGATACATCTCCTTCTTATTCTCCGGATGGAAAGTTTATATGTTTCAATTCAGATAGAAGTGGTTACCAACAAATATATATAATGAAGAGTAATGGCACTAATGTAAAAAGAATTTCATTTGGCAAAGGCTTATATGGAACTCCAGTTTGGTCACCTAGAGGAGATTTGATTGCATTTACAAAACTCCATAAAGGTAAATTTTATATAGGAGTAATGAGAACGGATGGTAGTGGAGAAAGATTGTTAACAGAAAATTTTTATCAAGAAGCACCATCATGGTCTCCAAATGGAAGAGTTTTAATATTTTATAGAGAAACAAAAACAGATAGCAAAGGAGAAGGTTTTTCAGCAAAATTATGGTCTATTGATTTAACTGGATATAATGAAAGGCTTGTTGACACTCCAACTGATGCTTCAGACCCATCATGGTCATCTTTATTAAGTAATTAACCAATATTATCTTGATTTTTAGACTTGAAACATCTAATTAGTTGTGAAAAAGTAAGAATAAGAAATATTGATCAAGGAGCAATAATGAAATTAAACAAAATTCTAAAAAATGCCTTTTTAATTTTCGTTGCATGTTTAGCACTTTCGGCGTGTGCTACATCAAAGAAATCAACTGGGCAAATGCAAGGTGATGTGTATACAGGAAAAGATACAGTCGAATATTTAGCGTCAGGTGTTCCAGATAGAGTTTTCTTTGCAACAAATGAGTCAGTATTAACTACTGCTTCAAGAGAGACTTTAAGAAAACAAGCTGCGTGGTTAAGAAAAAATTCTAAAATAACAATTGTATTAGAAGGTCATGCGGACGAAAGAGGAACAAGAGAATACAACTTAGCACTTGGTGAAAGAAGAGCTAATGCTGCTAAAGATTATTTAATGACATATGGAATTTCTTCAGACAGAATTTCAGTTTTAAGTTATGGAAAAGAAAGACCTGTAGATTCAGGATCTAATCCATTAGCTTGGTCAAAAAATAGAAGATCAGT
>CACGKH010000018.1 GCA_902573585.1 uncultured Pelagibacteraceae bacterium | reverse complement strand
GTTTTTCAAATTTTATTTATCGAGAGATATTTTTCATTGGACTTATACCAGCAATACTTAGTTTTAAAAAATCAAATGATGAAAAATTTCTTTCATATTATTTAATTTTATTAACGGTAAAATTTTTAATATCATCAATATTTATTTATTTTTCACAAAATGGTATTTTCAAAAATTTTGAACCTTTTATGGTAATATTTAAACATACAATAGATTTACTATTAATTTCTCTTGTCTTACATATTTATATTTATTTAATAACTATGTTTGTGAAAAAAAATTTCAAAAAATTACCCAATTAAGTTCCACAAAATGTTTGATATTTTTCATCTAAGGGAGATGGAATTTGATAATCAAAAATATCTTTTTGCTGATCATATGGTTTTTCTAAAATTTCTATAAGTCTTGTTAAAGGTTTAAAATTGTCTTTACCTGCCTCTTTAAGTGCTTCTTCTACTTTGTGATTTCTTGGAATAACAAGAGGGTTAACGGTTTTCATCAATTTTATATATTTTTCAGGGGTGTTATTGTTTGTTTTTAACCTTTCATTCCATCTTTTTTTCCAGTTTTGAAAATCTTTATCTTCGTATTTTTTATCCTCTTGTATTTTTTCATTCATTAAATGACAAAATGTATTTGTATAATCAACTTTTTTTTGATGCATCCAGGTAAGTAAATCTAGAATTAAAAATTTATCTTTATCGTCCACACCAAATAAACCTAACTTATCTCTCATCATATTAAGCCATTTTTCTTCATACTTTTTTTCAAAAGAATTAATTATTTTTGTAGCTAGTTGAATTGCTTTTTCTTGATCTTTATCAATTAATGGTATTAAGCACTCAGCAAATCTTGACAGATTCCATTTTGTGATAATAGGTTGATTGCAGTAAGCATACCTTCCCATTTGATCTATGGAGCTGAACACAGTTTTAGGATCATATACATTCATAAAAGCACATGGACCATAGTCAATTGTTTCACTGGCAATACTCATATTGTCAGTATTCATTACGCCATGAATAAAACCAACTCTCATCCAGTTTACAACGAGATCAATCTGTTTTTCTAAAACAATATTTAAAATATCTAAAGCTTTATTTTGAGAATTTTTTATATTTGGAAAGTGTCTATTGATTACATAATCTAAAAATATTTCTAATTCATCTATTTTTTGTCTAGCTGCAACATACTGAAAAGTTCCAACTCTTATATGGCTTGATGCAACTCTAGTAAGAATAGCACCTGATAAAGAATTTTCTCTAATTACTTCTTCTCCAGTTTTGACAACAGCTAAACTTCTTGTTGTTGGAATCTTTAAACTATTCATAGCTTCACTTATTATATATTCTCTTAACATTGGACCTAATGCTGCTCTACCATCACCATTTCTTGAAAATGCTGTCTTTCCAGATCCTTTAAATTGAATATCATATCTCTCATTATCTTTTGATATATGTTCTCCAATTAAAACAGCTCTTCCATCTCCCAACATAGTAAAATGACCAAATTGATGACCTGCGTAAGCTTGAGCAAGACAATCACTGCCTTCTGGTAAAGAATTTCCTGAGAATAACTCTGATAATGTTTTATCGTCATGATTTGAAAAATTAAGATCAAGATCTAAAGCGAGCTTTTTATTAATTAAAACTAATTGGGGTTTTTTGACTGGGATCGGTTTTATATCTTCTTTAAAAATTTTTGATAATTTATGATAAGTATTGTCAAAACACCATCCAATGGTCATTTAAATTAACTTACTTCGGCCTGATGTTCTTTAGGTTTAACTTCAGTTTTAAATTGATTAGAAATTTTTTGAACCTGTACTGATGAAACTTTATATTCAGCACACATTGTTTCTTCGTCTTTTCCGTGTCCAGTCACCATGTTAACCATGTGCTCTGGGAAATGGAAAGTTGTAAAAACTATTCCTTCTTTTACTTTGTCAGTAACCTCTACTTTTAAAGCAACTTCACCTCTTCCTGAATATAGTCTTCCAATATCACCTGTTTTCAAGTCTCTGTCTTCAGCATCTTTAGGGTGTACTAACAATAAATCTTCATCTACAATATTAATGTTGCTGGTTCTTCTAGTCATGGTAGCAGCATTATAATGTTGCAAGACCCTACTAGTTGTAAGTATTAAAGGGTATTCTTTTTTATTAGTTTCAATCTCAGTTGATTCTTTCCAATCAAAATTCTTTAATCTTCCTCTTCCTAATTTGAATTCTTCAGTATGTAATATTTGTGTATCTGTTCCGTCTTCTTTTACAGGCCACTGTAATCCAAGTTTACCTAACCTTTCTCTTGTTATACCTTTAAAGAAAGGCACGATATCTGCAATTTCTTCAAGTACTTGATTTGCATCATAGGTTGGCTGATCAAACCCAAGTTTTTGCATCATTTCAGTCACTATTACTCCATCAGGTTTAGTACCAGGGAGAGGAGGAACTGCTCGGTTAACTCTTTGTACTCTTCTTTCAGTATTTGTGAAAGTTCCATCTTTTTCTAAGAAGGTAGTTCCTGGCAAAACAACAGTTGCTAATTTTGCTGTTTCACTCATAAATATTTCTTGTACAACCAAAAGTTCCAATGAATTCATTGCTTCAATTACATGAGCACTGTTAGGATCTGTTTGAACAATGTCTTCACCAATAATCCACACACCTTTTAGTTCTTTATTAATTGCTGCTTCAAACATTTGAGGAATTTTTAAACCAGGTTTTGTTGGATGTGTTACACCATACTTTTCAGTATAGAATTTTTGATTTTTTTTATCTGAAACTTCAAAGTACCCTGCGCCTTGATGAGGCTGACATCCCATATCGGCAGCACCTTGAACATTATTCTGTCCTCTTAAAGGATTGACACCTACACCTTTTCTTCCGATATTTCCTGTGATCATTGCTAAATCAGCGATTAGCATCACTGTTTTTGAACCTTGCTCATGTTCTGTAACTCCTAGACCATGAAACTCCATTGAATTTTTTGCAGTTGCATAAGCAATAGCAGCTTCTTTAACAAGTTGCTTATCTACTCCAGCAACTTTTGCTAATTTATCAACATCTTGTCTCTCAATTTCTTTAAGGAAATTATCAAATCCTTCTGTTCTATCTCGTACGAAATCAGCATTATATAGTTTTGATTTAATTATAAAATGTAACATCATGTTAAGCACAGCTACATTAGTTCCAGGTCTTAATTTAATATGATAGTCAGCAAGTTTTGCAAGTTCAGTTGTTATAGGATCTAATACAATAAGTTTTTTCCCCTTCATTACTTGTTGTTTAATTTTAGATCCAGTAACAGGATGTGCATTCGTTGGGTTTGCACCAATAACTAAAAATAAATCTGCATGATAAATATCTTCAGTTGAGTTAGTTGCAGCTCCTGTACCAAATGTTTGTTGCATTCCCCATGCAGTTGGAGAATGACAAATTCTTGCACAACAGTCTACACTGTTTGTACCGACAGCTGCCCTGATCATCTTTTGAAAAACATAATTTTCTTCATTAGTACATCTTGCAGAAGAAATACCTGCAAAAGCATCAGGTCCATAATCCTTTGTAATCCTTTGCATTTCTTTTTTTATAAAATCATACGCCTCATCCCAAGTTGCTTCCTCAAATTTTCCATTTTTCTTAATAAGTGGAGTTTTAAGCCTATCAGGATGATCATAAAAACCAAATGCATATCTACCTTTAATACAAGTATGACCAGCATTGACTTCAGTTTCTTTTGGAGTGTCAATTGCAACAACTTTATTATCTTTAATTGAGGCTTCTAAATTACATCCAACTCCACAGTATGAACAAGTCGTTCTTACTTTTTTATCTACGGCAACTGATTTAGATTGAAAAACATCTGAAATAGCATCTGTTGGACAAGTATGTGCGCAAGCACCACAAGAAACACATGATGAGTCTCCAAAGATCATATCATTGTCAGTAGTAATTCTTGACTCAAATCCTCTTCCAGACATAGTTAGTACAAATGAACCTTGAATTTCATCGCAAGCTCTTACACATCTTCCACAATTGATACAGTTGTCTAAATTCATTCTCATGTAATCATGAGAAGTATCTCTTGGAATACCTTTATGTTGTTTTGGACTGTTATATCTGTGATCTGAAATACCCAAATCATTTGCTACAGTTTGAAGTTCACAATTATTGTTTACTTCGCAAGTTCCACATTCCATTGGATGGTCGGTTAAAACTAATTCAACAATGTTTTTTCTTAAATTTTGAAGATTTTCATTAGATGTAAAAATATGTTGATTTTCAGCTACTGGTGTATGGCAAGAAGCAACGACTTTTGTTGGACCATCTTTTTCTAATGCTACTTCAACAGAGCAAACTCTACATGCACCATATGGAGCTAAATTAGGGTCGTCACAAAGTGTAGGAACTTTTTTTTCTCCCACATAGCTTTTTACAAATTTTAAAATAGAAGTATGGTTTGCACCAATTTCATATGGCTTACCATCAATATAAGCTATTTTTCTTTTTTCAGAACTCATTAATTATCTTTTACCATATCACTTTTCATTTCATCACCAAAATACTTTAGGATGTTCATTATGGGAGTTGGTATTGCCCCACAAAGTGCACATAAACAGCCTTTTTGCATAGTTACCAACAATTCATTTAATAATTTTAAAGGAATTTTAGCAGTTTTTTTCTTTGCCTGATCAAACATTTCTTTACCTCTGTAAGATCCGAGTCTTCCAGGGAAACACTTGCCACAAGATTCTTCAGCAGAGAATTCAAATAAATGATGAATATATTCCGTCATTGGGAAATCTTTAGGAATACTTACAACACTTGCATGACCTAACATAAAACCTTTAGAACCAAATTCTTGAAAATCTAAATTTAGATTATCAATTTCGCTCAATGGAACAACACCACCAAGAGGTCCACCAATTTGAAATGCTTTAATTGGCTCTCTATAACCACCACCAATTTCATTAAATATTTTTTTCATTGGTGTTCCCATATCAATTTCATAAACACCTGGATTTTTAAAAAAACTATCCAAACAAACCAATTTTGTTCCTGCAGATTTTTTGTTTCCAATTGATGAGAATTTTTCAGCGCCATTAATTAGAATACCAGTTGCAGCAGCTAAAGTTTCAACATTGTTAACCACAGTTGGTTTTTTATAAAGTCCCTCTGTCACTGGGAAAGGAGGTCTTACATCTACCTCAGCACGCCTTCCTTCAATTGATGCAATTAAAGCTGTTTCTTCTCCACATATATAAGCACCTTGACCAATACAAATTCCAAGATCAAAAGAAAAGTCAGTTCCTAAAATATTTTCACCTAGTAAGTTTAATTTTTTCAGCTCATTGATACACCCATTAATAGCTTCTATAGATTTTGGATATTCACCTCTAATATACAAAACACCTTCATCACTTCCGATAACCAATCCACAAATTACCATTCCGAAAATAACTTTTAATGGTTGGTCTTCTAGAAGATATCTATCAGAAAATGCGCCAGAGTCTCCTTCATCAGCATTACATATGACATATTTCTTATCACCTTTTGCTTTACTACAAAAATCCCATTTCATTCCAGTTGGAAAACCTGCACCACCTCTGCCTGTTAGATTAGAGTCCAATAATGATTTAATGATTTCTTTTTTATCTATTTTTAAAAATTTATTTAATTGTTCCTTAAATTGTTCTGTTGATGAAAGTTTATCATCCATTAAAAAGCTAGTTGTTGCATAACTTTTTGAAAAAAATTTTTCTTGTTTAACATCTTCTCCTTTTAAAATTTGATCAATTTTTTCAATATCTTTTCCTGCATAGTTTTCACCATCATAATGGAAAGCATGATTTTCGTAACAGTGCCCTAAACAAAACATTTCTCCTACTTTATCATTTCCAAGTTTTGATTTTAAAGTTTCTTTTAATTTGTCTTGAGTACCAGCACACATACAAGCACTACCATTACAAACAAAAGCTTTTTTTTCTCTATGGGAAGGTCTTAAAAACTCATAAAAGCTCTCAGCTCCATGAATAGTGGAAACTCCTAAATTATATTCTTTAGCAATCTCTTTAATATCTTTCGGAGAATTATTAAGTACGTTTTCAGACATTTTTTTAAAAAGGTTGTCCTTTAACCCAACTCTTCCAGATAAATTACTTATATTTTTTGACACCAGTCTCCCCGCAATATTAATTTACAATAACTTTTTGGTTATTTGTGTAAATGTTAAAACTATCCTCTTTTACGAAACCTATCAAGGTCATGTCAAACCTATTCGCTAAGTCTATTGCTAGGCTAGTTGGCGCACCCACACCAATCATTAAGCCAATATTGGTCATTAAAACTTTTTGTACGAGTTCAAAATTTAATCTGCCAGAACATGTTATAAATTGGTTTTTATGCTCAATTTGGTTTTTACCTAAAGCACTCCCAATCATCTTATCCAAAGCATTATGTCTTCCAACATCTTCTCGCAAAGATATTAATTTTCCATCTGAAGAAAATAGTCCGCTGGCATGTATTCCCCCTGTTTTAGAAAATTCAGACTGATTATTTCTTAAAATTGTAGGTGATTGAATAATAATCTCTTTAGTCAGTTTAGGATCGGAATTTAATGTTTTTTCTTTTTTAGTTATTTCCAATGCATCAAGTGATGATTTTCCACAAACACCACAAGATGAATTAGTCATAAAATCTCTTTTTATTTTTGCAATATTTATATTTTTTGAATTGTTTAGTGTTACTACAATCTTATTTTGGATATCATATTTTCCAACTTTATCACCAAAGCTTTCTATATTATCAATCTCATTTATATTTTGGATTATTTGTTCATTATATAAAAAACCTCTCACCAAATCTTCATCATGACCAGGAGTTCTCATAGTAATTATCAAGCTGTTATTTAACCATTCATTTTGATCTTTATATCTAAGTGAAATTTCCAGAGGCTCTTCTATTGAGATTAAATCATTTGTGTTTTCAAATTTATTTTTTTTAAATTTGAGCACCTTATACTTAAAATTCATTTAATCATTTTAGCGGATAATTCTTTTTAAGTAAAAATTTATTAATCAAAATTGCCAGCGAAATAATGATGAAACATCCAAAAATAATTGGACTTAGTAAGTAATCATATGAAACACTTCCAATAATTACCATTATTGGATTTCCTCCAGCAGGTGGATGAACAATATTTAATAAAATCATTAAAAAAATTCCAACTCCAACAGCTAATGCAATATTTATAAACATAGGAAGTGGTACAAAGGCAACAAAAACTACACCTACGAGTGCTGTCACTAGATGACCAAAAAAAACATTTTTTGGTTGAGCAAAAGGACTTTCAGGAAAACCAAATAATAAAACCATAGATGATCCAAATGATCCAGCTATAAATAATCCCAAGGTGCTTTTATAGGTTAAAACAGTAAGCACACCAATTGTGAAAGCTGAGAAAACTCCAGCAAGCAATGCTTTTTTAAAAATTTCTTTATTTATATTAATCACGATATTTTGAGTGCTTTTAGAACAGTTCTTAATGGAAGAAGCAAGCATTCTTTTCTAGATGTGTTTTTTTTGTCCAATAATTCTATAAAATCTTTCCAATTCTTCTCTAAAACTATTTTGGTATTTTCAAAGATGTTCTCACAAGAATTGATAAAATTTTTAATTTCATCTAATTTTTTATTTTTGATTTTTTGTGAGAGTAAACTGACAGACGCTTGACAATAAACACATGATTTACATTGATAACCCATATCTATAACTTTGTCATTTTCTACGATAAGACTTATTTCCATTTCATCACCACAAATAGGGTTTTTATTTTTCGATTTATGAGTAAAATTATTAATAACTTTATTGTTTTCAGTATTTGATGCAATTTCTAAAATTCTTAAATCCATAATTATTCTTTAAATCAAAATTTAATGTTTTATATTTTAATATATGGATCTTAACAATATTTTAGGTGTTGTGCTAGCGGGTGGAAAGTCACAGAGATTTGGTCAAGATAAATCCCAAGTAAAATTACATAATAAATTAATGATAGATTACATTTTAAAAGAAATTGTAAATGAATTTGAAGAAACTTTAATAATAGCCAATGAACCGATAAAATTTATGCGATCAGAAAATATTTCAATTACCAAGGATTTTAAAAAAGGTTTAGGACCATTGGGAGGAGTTTTGTCTGCAATGAAATGGATCAAAGAAAATAATAAAAAATATAAATGGATATCAACCTTTCCTTCAGATACTCCTTTTTTTACAAAAAAAGAACTTAAATATTTTTATGAAAATATTAGACATAACGAAAGCAAATTGTTTTTTATTAAAAGCAAAGAAACAAGACATAATATATTTGGTCTTTGGTCACTAGATTTAATTGATCAATTAGAATCTGATATTTATAAAGGTGAGAGGAAAGTTGAGCTTTGGGCCAATTCAATTGGTGTAAAAACAATTAATATTGACTATAAAAAAATAGATCCTTTCTTTAATATTAATACAAAGGAAGATTTAGAAAAAGCGATAAAGATAATGAAAAATGATTAGTTACAATCAATCCAAAAAAATATTAAAAAATGCGAAAATTAAGATTGGAGAGGAGTCAATTAAAAGTGAAAATTCTTTGAATAGAGTAGCAGCAGAAAATATTTTTAGTAAAACTTTCAACCCAGCTGGAGATAATGCTGCATTTGATGGATATGCTATAGACTCAAAGGATACAATCCAATTAAATAAAAAAAAGAGTAAATTATTTAAGATAATTGGAACAGTTGCTGCTGGAGATAAACCACTAAAAAGAAAAAGACAAAAATTTCAAGCTATTGCAATTATGACAGGGGGACTCCTTCCCAAAGGATTTAATACAATTATACCAATAGAACAAATAATCTTTAACCCTAATAAAAAAAAACCAAAATTTATTTTTATTGATAAAAAAATCAAAAAGTATCAACATGTAAGATTAAAAGGATCTGATTATAATAAGAATGATTTAATATTGAAAAAAGGAACTATATTAAATTCTAGTCACATTTTAGCACTTAAAACCCTTGGTACAAAAAAAATCAAAGTAAAAAAAATACCCAAAATTTTATTTTTTTCTACAGGTAACGAATTGACTAACCTTGAAAAAATAAAAAATTGGAAAGTAAGAAATTCAAATAGCCATTATATTCAATCATTAAAAAAAAATTTTTTATTTGATTTTATAAATGGTGGAATTCTTAGAGATAATGATGAATTAATTTTTCAAAGAAAAATAAAAAAAATGATAAATTCAAATATTGACATAATGATTACTTCAGGAGCAGTATCAGTTGGGAAGTTTGATTTTGTTCCAAATATTATTAAGAAATTTAAACTTTCAAATTATTTTAAAAGTGTTTCAATAAGGCCAGGTAAACCTATTTTATTTGCAAAAGTTAAAGGAAAACAAAAAGCAATTTTTGGTCTTCCTGGAAATCCTATTTCATCAGCAGCTTGTTTTAGATTTTTTGTTAATCCTTATTTACAAGAATCTTTGGGAATTAAAATGGAAGAACCTATTAAAGCTGTTTTAAAAAATAACTTTACGAAGAAATTAAATTTTACTCGTTTTGTTAAGAGTAAAATAAATACAACTAAAAATGGTAAAATAGAAGTTGAGATTTTAAAAGGTCAGGAGTCTTTTAGAGTCCAATCATTTATTAAATCTAATATTTGGGCTTTATTACCTTCTGGAAAATCAATTTTTAAAAAAGGTGATATATTAGATTGCTATTTTTCAAATAACCCTAATAAAATTTTTTTCTAGCACATCTAATTTTTGTTGTAGTTCTAACTATTTGGAATTAAATATTCTTTAATGATTGAACTTAAAAATGAAAAATTAGCAGTGCCAGTTGTTTTATTTGCTGGCCTCCTTTGGTCTTTTGGCCCTCTAGTAGTTAGATATATGAATGACCCTAATCTAGTTCCGTGGCAATATATATTCGGACGAGGTTTAACTATTTTTATTATTTTAAACTTATATTTATATTTTGAAGAGGGGATTAATTTTTACAAGAATTATAAAAAGGTTGGTAAATCGGGAGCTATAGGTGGAATAGGTTTAGGTATTGCCATGATTTCATTTATTTATTCAATCACAAACACCAGTGCTGCTATTACACTTTTATGTTTGGCTGCAATGCCTTTTTTTACAGCATTGTTGGCTTTTTTATTTTTAAAAGAAAAGATTTCTTTAAATGTTTGGATTTCAATTTTTATTGCATCTATTGGAATTATTATAATGGCTTTTGGGAATGATGAAAAAAATTCTTTAGCTGGATTTATTTTTGGAATTACCTCTTCTATTGGTTTTTCAATATTTTCAGTAACACTTAGATGGAGAAAAGAAACTCCAAAATTTACAACAGTTGCTATAGCAGGTTTATTTTGTTTTGTTTTTGCATCAATAATAATCTTTACTAAAAACCAACCTTTTTTTGCTACAAGTTATAATAGTACAATGTTTTCTCTACATGGAACTCTAGTTTGTTTTGGTTTAATTTTATATTCAATTGGATCAAAAGCAATTCCAGCAGCTGAATTAACATTGTTATCTTTAACAGAAGTTATTGGTGGAATTTTTTGGGTATGGCTGCCACTATTTGGAATTAATGAAGTGCCGTCAACCAATACAATTATTGGTGGTTTTTTTCTCTTTATATCAATTATTTATTATAGTCTTATAATGCGGTGGAATAAGAGATACATCGCTTTAAATTAAGTTTTAGGAAATATGGAGCGACCTGATTTTTTTACTTTAAAAAATGGTGAGAGAGCAAAACTTCCTTTTTCAGAAAAAGAATACAATGAAAGGGTAAATAAGCTAAGGACCATTATGGATAAAAAAAAACTTGATATGGTCATTCTTACTTCAATGCATAATATAGCCTATTACACTGGTTTTATATATTGTTCATTTGGACGACCTTACGGTTGTATCGTAACTAAAAATAAAATTTCAACTATTTCAGCTAATATTGACGCAAGTCAACCCTGGAGAAGATCACATTGTGAAAATGTAATTTATACTGATTGGAAAAAAGATAATTTTTTAAAAGCAATAGTTTCTATCATTGGGAGAGATGAACCTCCTAAAAATATAGGTATAGAGAATGATCATGTCACTTTAGATACTAAAGATAAAATTGGATCTATTTTTACTTTTTCAGTTTTTAGTGATATTTCAAAAGATTTAATGGAACTTCGAATGGTAAAATCAAAAGAGGAAATAGAAATTATTAAAAATGGAGCTCGTATTGCCGATTTAGGTGGTGAAGAGATTGTCAAAAATATTAAAGAAGGAGCTACTGAAATTGAAATAGCTATTGCTGGAAGAGATAAGATGGAACGAGAAATAGTCAAAACATATCCTGAAGCAGAATATATGGATACTTGGGTTTGGTTTCAATCTGGGATAAATACTGATGGCGCACATAATCCAAAAACAAATCGAAAATTGGTTAAAGGTGATATATTGTCATTAAATTCTTTTCCTATGATTTCAGGATATTATACTGCTTTAGAAAGAACTCTTTTTTTAGACTCAGTTAGTGATGAATCTTTAAAAGCTTGGGAAGCAAATGTAAAAGTTCATAAAAGAGGATTAAAACTTATTAAGCCTGGAGCCAGGTGTTCAGATATTTGTAATGAATTGAATGAACTCTTTGCTGAACTTGGATATTTACAATATAGAACTTTTGGATATGGACATTCTTTTGGAGTGCTTTCCCATTTTTATGGAAGAGAAGCTGGTTTAGAGCTTAGAGAAGATATAGATACAATCTTAGAAGAGAATATGGTTATATCAATGGAACCGATGATTTTAATTCCAGAAGGAAAAGCTGGTGCGGGTGGATACCGTGAACATGATATTTTAGTAATTGGTAAGGATGGAGCAGAAAATATTACTAAATTCCCTTTTGGACCAGAGCACAACATCATTAGTAATTAAATGAACAAAGATAAAATTATTGTTAATAGCTGGAATGAGTGGGATCCACTTAAACATGTAATAGTTGGAAAAGCCGATGGAACTTGTATACCAGCACCAGAACCTGCTTTAGACGCAAAAGTTCCTGAAGATTCTGATATGCGAGGTAAGTTCGGGCCAAGAACAAAAGATACAGTTGATAAAGCTAATCAACTACTTGATGATTTTTCAAATATACTGATAAAACGTGGTATAAAAGTTGACAGACCATCACCAATAGATTTCAATCAAAAAACATCAACTCCAGACTGGAAAACAGAAACTATGTTCGGTTGTATGCCACCAAGAGATGTTTTACTCACAGTTGGAAATGAAATTTTAGAGGCGACAATGAGTTATCGATGTAGATGGTTTGAATATCTGTGCTATAGACCACTTTTGAAAGAATATTATGACTCTGATCCTAATATGAGACATGAATCTGCTCCCAAACCAAGATTAACAGATGCTGACTATCGTAAAGATTATTTATCAGATAAAATTGGTATTCAAAAAAGATTAAAGTGGACTGAGGATAAATTTTTTGTCACAACAGAGGAAGAACCATTATTTGATGCTGCTGATATTTTAAGATTTGGAAAAGATTTGGTTGTACAACATGGTTTTACAACAAATTTAAAAGGTATTGATTGGTTAAAACGTCATTACAAAGATCATAGAGTGCATACTGTGAATTTTCCAGGTGATCCATATCCAATTCATATAGATGCAACATTCACTCCTATAAAAGAGGGATTAATTATTAATAACCCACAGAGAAGACTTCCAAAAGAACAAAGAAATTTATTTGAAAAAAATGGGTGGGAAATAATTGATGCTGCTCAGCCAGCTCATAATGAACCACCAGCATTATGTTATTCATCCGTTTGGCTTTCAATGAATGTTTTGGTGTTAGATCCTAAAACAGTTTGTGTTGAAAAAAGTGAAAAGTATCAAGCTGAACAGCTTGATAAATTAGGAATGGAAGTAATTCCTGTTGATTTAAGAGACGCTTATGCTTTTGGAGGTGGTTTACACTGTTGTACAGCAGATGTTTATAGGGATGGAAAATTTAAAGATTATTTTCCCAATCAATAATTTTTATTTTGGATTTCTTTTTAAAAATTCAATATAATCTAATACTTCATTGTATTTTGTGTCTGGAATATCTTTATAACTAGAACCAAATTTTTCTTTTACGCATAAAGCAATATGAGCATAGGGATTTCTTCCTTTGGGGTGATTGGGATGTTCAGGTAGTTGTCCAACCAAATAATCGCCAGCTTCCTGAATAATTTTCCAGAGTTTACTTGCGTTTTCTTTGTTCATACAACCTAAATTCTTGTTTTATCTCAAAATGTTCTAGTTTGGGGACTAGTATCCCATAAAATCCTATAATTAGTTTTTATAATTTAACGCTGCATTAAATAAATGTCTCAATACCTTTTCATACTCTTTATCATTCAATTTGCTTAAAACAGGATTATCGAGCGTTTTACGTGCAACAGACACTCCTACCAAAATTGCACCCATTAAATCGTAATTGATAGGTTTAATTTTTTTCCTTATCCCATCAATTACTGGTTTTCTCATTTTTTCTCTATGAAATTTTTTGACTATATGTCCAACTTCTGGATCACCAGAATTCATACACAGCATTCTAACAAGGTTTACATCATCTTTTGGATTTGAATTTTCCATTAGGCCTTCAACCATAAAATCAACAACATTATTTGGATTTACATCAACAAACCATTCTGCAACATCTTTTAATGTTTCTTCAAAAAGCTTTTTCTTACTGCCAAAGTACCTAGAGATAAGAGCGATGTCATATTTAGATTGTTTGGCAATATCTCGAACTGAAACATTTGAATAACCTTTCGTCCAGAAAAGCTTTTTAGCAGTATTAAAAATTATTTTTTTTGAATTATTTGAATTTCTCATCTTTTAAAAAAATATACTAAGTCACCTTATAATAAATACAAGGTGACTTATAGTTTTTTAGATCAATTCAAATAGGGTCTTAAAGATTGATCTGAGAGGGAGAATATTTAAGCTGTATTCCGAGCAAACAAACCTGCTGCTACTCCTAGAACTTCACCAGTAATTTTTTCACCACTTTTACTAGCAAAGAATTTAACCATTTCACCAATCTCATTAGGGTTATATGCTCCCATTGGAAGGGGGTTTCTCCATTGTTTCATTAACGTTTCTAAACCTTCCCATGTTGGGTTTTCTGGAGACATTGCTCCTAGAACATATTTATTGTTCATGAGTTTAGTTTTTACAACAGTTGGACATATAGCATTGCAAGTAACGTTATGTTTTCCCATAATTAAAGCAGTGCTTTTCGCTAATCCAATTACAGCCCACTTAGTACCAGAATAAACTGGAAACCACTCTTCACCCATACGTCCTAAAACTGAAGATAAAATAGTTATTCCTCCAGAATTTTGTTTTCTCATAACTGGTATAGAAGCTTGTATAGTTTTCACAACTCCAGTCACATTTATATCAATTACAGTTTGAATTTCTTTTTCACTGAAATATTCCATCATTCCAATTTGTGTTACTCCTGCATTTGCCACAACATGATCTAATGTTCCAAACTGCTTAACAGCCATACCCACAGCATCTGATAGGGCAGATCTATCTCTTACATCTCCTTTATAAGAAACACATTTAACACCATAAGACTCTACTTTACTTTTTGCGTTTGCTAGATCTAAATCAGTGGCTAAAGGATAATTTACGCCCTCTAAATCACTTGCTACATCAAAAAGAACGATATTTGCTCCTGCTTTTGCAAGCTCTTCAGCACTAGCCAAACCAATGCCACGTGCTCCACCTGTGATCAGAGCTGTTTTTCCTTCAAGTTCTTTTTTTGTTTTTTTTTCATTCGCTTTAGCAGTACTTGAAGCTGCTAATGCTGTGGTACCTAATGCTACTGCACCAATTCCCTTAATTGCTTGTCTTCGACTCATATTTTTATTTTCATTTTTCATAATTACTCCTTTTTTTAGATAAAATTTAGAAGTTATCATTTAAAGAGTCAACAACTGTTGACTAATATTATCATTTTATCAACAACTGTTGACAAATACTTATTTTGATATAAATTACTATTTTGATTTATCTCTAAATGTTCTAGTTTGGGGACTAGTTTTATACTTAAATTGATGAGTCTTTAGGCGAATTATTTTCAATTTAATTTTAATTATCCGCGTAACTAGTGTGAAGTAGTGTGAGGTAGTGTCAGGTAGTGTGTACCACTAGCACCCCAAATAATCGCCAGCTTCCTGAATTAATCTCCATAATTTGCTAGCATTATCTGGTGACATAATTAAGAGATCTCTTTTTAGTTGTTAATTTTTTTTCCAAAAAAAATTGAAACTTCACTATCAATATCAATATATTTTGAAATATACTTTAATTCAATTTTTGGAAAAAAATTAACAATTTTATCTATTGTACGAACTCTCCATATTCCTTTAATATTTTTTTTTCCAGTAGCTTCAACCAAGAATAATTGTCCTCCATTATTCAATTTATTAGTTAAAATTTCAGCAAGTTGATAAACTTTATTGTCAGGTATTCCATTAATTACTTGATTAATAAAGATCAAATCAAATGTGCCGTTTAATTGATTACAATTTTCGTCGATATGTAAAAAGTTTACTAATTCTTTTTTCTCACACATATTTATCAGATGTTTGCTCGTATCTACTCCTAAAACTTTACAATTAAATAATTTAGAAAGAGA
>CACGKH010000017.1 GCA_902573585.1 uncultured Pelagibacteraceae bacterium | reverse complement strand
TGCAAAAAAGTTTATTAAAGCAGGTGCTGCGGGTGTTCATTTTGAAGATCAATTAGCTAGTGAAAAAAAATGTGGTCACATGGGTGGTAAGGTTTTAGTACCAACTGGTACAATGATTAAAAATTTAAAAGCTGCTAGACTTGCTGCAGATATTGCTGACGTTCCCTTGATTATACTTGCAAGAACAGATGCGAATGCTGCAAAATTAATTACAAATGATCATGATGAAAATGATAAAGCATTTTTAACTGGAGAGAGATCACCAGAAGGATTTTATTATGTTAAGGCAGGTATTGATCAAGCAATCTCTAGAGGTCTAGCTTATGCACCTTATTCAGATTTGATATGGTGTGAAACTGCAACTCCTAACTTAGAAGAAGCTAAAAAGTTTGCTGACGCTATTCATGAAAAGTTTCCGGGAAAACTTTTAGCATACAATTGTTCACCTTCTTTTAATTGGAAAAAACATTTATCAGATGATGAAATAGCTTCTTTTCAAAAAGAAATTAGTAAAATGGGATATAAATTTCAATTTATAACTCTTGCTGGATTTCATACTCAAAATATTGCAATTTTTGAATTAGCAGAAAAATATAAGAAAGAAGGTATGACTGCTTATTCAAGAATACAACAACAAGAATTTGCTCGTGAAAAAGATGGTTACACTAGTGTTAAACATCAAAGAGAAGTTGGTACTTCTTATTTCGATGCTGTTTCCAATACTATAAGTAGTGGTAAAAGCTCAACAACAGCAATGGATGGTTCAACAGAATCTGAACAATTCTAATAAAACAATTCCTCTTGTGTATTAGTAAATGACTGGCCCAGAAATGGGTCGGTTATTTTAATATTTGTAATCTCAACGGTGTATGTTAAGAGCTTTTATGATTAATAAAAATTTTGGTTTTGGTACTCAAATAAGAAAGTCACCTTACTTTGACTCCACAGTAAAATGGGGTGCTACTGGATTTTCTGTTTATAATCATATGTATATTCCCAGAGATTTTGGGGACCCTGAAAAAAATTTTTGGAATTTAATTGAGAAGGCAATTCTATGTGATGTAGCCGTTGAAAGACAGGTAGAAATTACTGGACCAGATGCTTATAAATTTACTCAATTATTAACACCAAGGAATCTTTCAAAATTAGCAGTAGGTCAATGTAAATATGTTTTAATCACTAATAACGAAGGAGGTATTTTAAATGATCCTGTTCTTTTAAGATTAGCTGAAAATCATTTTTGGCTATCTCTAGCAGATAGTGATGTTCTATTATGGGCTCAGGGAGTTGCTGTAAACTCTGGGTTAAATGTTAAAATTACAGAACCTGATGTTTCACCATTACAATTACAAGGACCGAAATCAGGGGAAATTATGGTTAAACTATTCGGTGATAGCATCAAAAATTTAAGATATTACTGGTTAAAAGAATATAATTTAGATGGAATTCCACTTATCGTTTCAAGAACTGGTTGGTCAAGTGAACTTGGGTATGAAATTTATTTAAGAGATGGATCTAAAGGAAATCAACTTTATGAAAAAATAATGAAAGCAGGAAAAGAACAAGGTCTTCAACCAGGTCATACATCATCTATAAGAAGAATTGAAGGTGGAATGCTCTCATATCATGCAGACGCAGATATTAATACAAATCCATTTGAATTAGGTTTAGATCGTTTAGTAAATTTAGATAGTGACATTAATTTTATTGGTAAAGAAGCTTTAAAAAAAATAAAACAAAGTGGAGTTAAAAGAAAACAAATTGGTCTTGAATTAGATTGTGAACCTTTAAAAGGACCTAACACAACTTTTTGGTCAATTTTTAAAGATGGTAAAAAGGTTGGTAAAGTTACTTCAGCTGTATATTCTCCTAGATTAAAAAAAAATATTGCTCTTGCTATGATTGAAATAAATCAATCAAATATAGGTAATAAGTTCAAAGTTAAAACTGATGATATTGAAGTAAATTGTATTGTAGTGGAGAAACCTTTTTTTGATCCTAAGAAACAAATTGCCTCTTCTTAAGATTTAATATTATAACCTTTTTTTAATAATATTGAGACAGCGATAACACATATCACTAAAAATGACACCATTGAACCTACACTTATCCAAATATTAAAATCTGATATTCCATAAAATGAAAATCTTAAGCCGTCAATCAGGTAAACTACTGGATTAAAATAAGAAACAGTTTGCCAAAATGGCGGTAACATATCCAAACTATATAAGCTACCTCCTAAAAATACCATTGGTGTGATAACTAATGACGGAATGATTGACATTTGTTCAAAGTTTTTACTTACAACTCCAATTAAAAAACCAAATAATGCAAATGTAAAAGAAACTAAAACTAATAAAAATATCATTAACATAGGATATTTAACTGTCACTTCGGCAAAAAAAGAAGCAGTGGTATATATCACGGCACCAACAATTAAAGTTTTGGTAGCTCCTGCTCCAACAAAAGCTAAAACTGTCTCAAGTGTTGAAATCGGTGCTGCTAAAATCTCATTGATAGTTCCATTAAATTTTGGAAAAAATATACCAAAAGAGGTGTTACTTATTGATTGAGTAAGCAATGTTAACATTAATAAACCTGGAACAATATATGAGCCATAACTTACACCATCAATTTTTTGAATATAACCACCAATCACTGAACCAAAAACAACAAAATATAATGATGTAGATATTACTGGTGAGAGAAGAGATTGACCTACTGTTCTATAGAATCTATTCATCTCATGAAAATATATGGCTTTAAAACCGTAATAATTAAATTTCATTATTCTCCTTAACTAAATTCACAAATATTTTTTCTAAAGTGCTTTGTTCTGTTTTTAAATCTCTTAATTTTAAGCCAGTATCTTTTAAATCTTGCAACAAATTGGTAATACCAGTTTTTTCAGTTCCGACATTATAAGTATAGATTAAAGAAATATATTCATCATCTATTTCAAGATTATATTTGGCTAAATTTTTAGGAATTTCAGTAATTTTTTCTTGTAATTCAATATTTAATTTTTTATGACCCATTTTTTTAATTAGTTCCTTTTTATCTTCGACAACTATGATTTCACCTTGATTTATAACAGCAACACGGTCAGCAATAGCTTCTGCTTCTTCAATATAATGAGTAGTCAGAATAATAGTAACCCCTGTTCTTCTAAGTTCATCAACAACTTTCCACATGTCTCTTCTAAGTTCAACATCAACCCCAGCCGTTGGCTCATCTAAAAATAATATTTTTGGTTCATGGGATAAGGCTTTAGCAATTAAAACTCTTCTTTTCATTCCACCTGACAATTGTCTTAATCGTTGATCTTTTTTATCCCACAAACTTAAATCTTTTAATATTTTTTCTATATGCTCTGGTTTTGGAGATTTACCATATAAACCTCTGGAATATGAAACGGTATCAAAAACTGTTTCAAAAGATTCTAAATGTAACTCTTGAGGAACCATTCCTATTCTGGATCTAGTTTCACGATAATCTTTGATTATATCAAAACCATCAACAGTTACATTCCCAGATGAGGGAGTAACAATCCCACAAATTATACTAATTAAAGTTGTCTTTCCCGCACCATTTGGTCCGAGCATTGCAAGAATTTCACCTTGTTTAACATTAAGACTTATTTTTTTAAGTGCATTAAAACCATTGTCGTAAACCTTTGAAAGATCATTAATAATTATCTGATTGTCTGTCATTGAGACAGATATATAGCCATTAATTAATTTAATACAATCGAGTAATATTAAAACTTTTTAGCTTTAAAAACTACTAAAGGTAAAAAAGTTGCAGCTACAAAAGATAAGAATAATAATGATTGTGCTACAAAAGGTCCAAATAGTTCTTTTGGCATCAAGATTCCAACAAGCAAACTTTTAGAAAAATCAGGTGAAGGGAACATTAAAAAACCTCCGATCAATCCTATTATAATCGAAACATATGCAGTTTTCTCATTAATATTCTTGTTATAAAAGCTGTAAAAAACAGTTAACACAAAAGCACAACAAAATAAGTCAGCCAATAAAAATAGATATAAAATATCAAAACCTTTAGATGCAATAATGAAAGTAATTAAAGATAAAAATAAAATTATATATTTAGAAAAATTTAAATAATTAGTTTTTTTACTTAAACTAAAAGTTGCTTTACCGTCTACAACAATGAGGCTTGATATTGCATTTACTAAAGTGTCAACTGTAGAAATTGTTAACGCTAAGCCAAGTACAATAACAAACAAAGATAACATCTCTGTTTGTTCTTTAAGTAATAACGTAAAGAATCCTAGATCAGGTCTAGTAGTTGGATCTATTGAAAAAGCAACCATTCCAGTAAAGCCCATATAAAAAACCACCGGTACAATTATAAAGAAAGATATAATTAAGCTTTTTCTTAAAGTTTCAAAGTTTTTTGCTGCATATACTCTTTGCCAATTACCTTGGTGAAATAAATTCGTTGCAGCAACTGCAATAAAAAAAGTTAAGCCAGCAGTATAACTAGGTATATAAGATGAGCTTAAAAGATGAGGATTCTTTTCATTTATAAAATTAAAAGAAAATTCAGATCCTGTAAAAGATTTTATATATACAAATGAAATCAATAAAAGAATTCCAATTACAACCATTTGTATATTGTCTGTAAACATCGATGCTCTTAAACCTCCGTACAAAGTGTATGTAAGTGTAGACAGTAGTACAATCAAAGCAGTAATCCAAAGTTCAGTGCCTGATATATAATTTATTAAGACAGCAACTGCTGTAACTTCAGCACATAAAAAGATAAACATATAAAAGATTGTCATTAATAAAATAAGTTTGAACAAACTTTTTCCAAACTTTTTTCTCATAAACTCAATTAAAGAAGATCCTTTGGGAAATTCATTTCTAATTTTTTTTCCTAAATATATTAAAAAAAACATTGGAAAAGCTGTACCTAGCGAATACCCTATGATGGCACCTATTCCGCCCCATGTTGATGCTGAAGCTGGACCAAATAAAATCCATGCTCCTAAAGCTGAAGCAGTCAAACTTGTTGTTAAAGAAAACAACCCAATATTTCTATTGGCTGTTAAGTAGTTATTTAGTCCTTGGTATTTTTTTGAACTATATAGGCCTAAAAAAACAAATATTAAGCTTATAATAATTACTAATATTAATGATGTAGATTGACTTAAAAAATATGTTTTATCCATTATTCTCCCTTTCTGAATTACCGGACAGGTTCTTAGGGTTTAATCTCAGTCTGTTAAGACACCCCTTTTAGATTTTCTATACTTTATTATCCATAATTTCAATCATACATTTGGTTGCGTATTCACGCCACTCGGATGAGTCTTTGCCTTTAAGACTATTTAAGTGATTTCTATTACTTTGAATATCCTCTTTATGTTTAATCTTATCTTTATCGTCCAAATTTTTTTCCATATTATCTAAATTTAATTCCATTGCATTAATCCATTGATTTCCAAGATCTACACACTTTTTATCATTTTTTTCATCACATATTTGTTTAAAAAAATTGAAAATTACATCATCCGTTTTGACTGAATTACTCACTTGAAAAAATTATTTATTGAAACAATTATTAACTAAGATTGCCATCAAAATCCATATTACAAACACTTCACCATTTGAAAATGAATAATCAGCTCCTGCAAAGCCTGCGATAAAATTAATTGCATAAATAATAATTGTAGAAATTATTAAGCTTATAATTAAATTTATTAATCCAGTTATATACTTCATAGTTTAACAATATATAAATTTACCTTGAAAGCAATTTATATTTTATTACCTTTAACTAAAAAATAAAACCCACCAATTAAAAGAAAAGTTTGTATACTAGTAAAAAGTTGCTTTGTGATAAACCAATCTCTGTGAGCTACAGCAAAAATACACACCATTAAAATTACAATATTTAAACCTGCTAATCTAGTCAGAGTATGCCCAAAAGGATTTTTAATGAAATTTGCAATTATAAGAATAATGCCAGTAGATACCTCTGATATTGCAACTAAACTTGCAAGAAATGGGGATAGATCAAAATATTCTATTAGTCCTTCAGGTGGTAAAGGAAATTTTCCAAGGCCATAAATAATAAAGGCTATACCTACTCCAAGTCTAAATAAAAGAGATCCTAAAGCCTCAAAATTTGAAAAAAAATTATTAAACTTTGTTATTAGTTGATTCATATAATTAATTTTAATTATTTTTAATGATTATACAAATTAATTTATCATTAAATTTTAAATTTTTTTTATATTTAAAATTAATTTCGTTAATACCAGTGACAATTTGCTCTTTATTTAAATCAAGAAGTATAGAGATAAACTTTCTTGAAATCATATCAACATATTTTTTTTTACTTATTTCAACTTTATAAGATAAATATTTTATAATTCCTTTTTGATCAAACTTTGAGATAAATCTTAAAATTTTCTTATCCCTGTTTAGAGATTTTAATAATTCTGATCTCATTAGTGTAAAACAAGGTATTTCATTCTTATATGGATTTAATGTAAATATGAGAATTTTTCCCTCAGGTCGCAGGCTTTTTTTCATTTTAATGAGTAAGGTTTTAATTTCACTTATTTTAAGCAAATGTATTGTTTGTTTAACTAAAATTAGATCAAATTCTTTTTTATTTGTTAAAAAGAAAGACAAAGCATCAGTCTTTTTAAAATTAATTTTTTTATCTTTATCCTTGTGATTAACTAAATCTATACCAATAGGTTTATTTATAAGTTTTAATTTAGAGCTTAAAGAGCCAATGATTTTACCTCGACCACATCCAATATCTAAAATTTGAGAATTTCTGTTTAATTTTTTTTGTTTTAATAAAAAGTTATTAAATGATTGAATATATTTTTTTGATGAAAGCCAAGTTTTATTATCCCAATTCTTTAATGACACGCAACACCAAATTTTTTAAGTCTCCAATAATTGTATGGCCACGGAGTTAAAAATCCAACCACAAGCATGATTGGAATTACCCACCAGGTTAATATTGCTCCACCAGTTAAAAGATAATCAGTTAAATTCATTGTAACTTCCATACTTATCATGGAGATAAAGCTCATTCCCAATGCTGTTTTAAAAGCTTTTGAAAAATCTAAATCTTGTTTCATTAAAATGACTGTTTCTAAAATAATGCTAGTAATTAAACCATTAATAATAGCTAGAGTCATAACTCCTAAAATAGGGAATGAAATTTTAGTTAATTGGAAAAATAAAATTGTACCAAAATCACCAATAGCACAACCTAGTAAACACCAAGCAGTATTTTTAGCACTTCTTTTCCAAGTATGTTTGCACGACCAATTAAAATTGGCACCAGCAGTATTGTCCATTTGATTATTTTATATTAACTTTTGCTATCATTCCAGCTTGATAGTGACCAGGAACATTACAAGCTACCTCAATGTTAACTGCGTTATCAAATTTCCAAATGATGTCTCCTTTTTGTTTTGGTTCTAACAAAACACTATTACTATGTGAATGACCCATTGACTTATCCATTTTTGCCATCTTCTTCATTTTTTCTTTATCAATAGAGAAAGCAAGAAGAATTCCATTCTCAGCCATTTTTATCATCTCTGGCTGATGCTTCATATGCATCATTTTGTTTGCAATATTAAATTCATGAACAAGCATACCTGCGTTTTCAACTTCAAACTTAATTGTTTCACCTTCTTTAATCTGAAATGAACTTGGTTCGTAATAATTGTCATACATAATAACTTTTATTACCCTTGTTACATCAGCTACATTACCTTTTGAACCAATTTTCATATTCTTATCTGCAAAAGCTAATGAGTTTAAAAATAGGAGTGTAAATATAATTGTAATTGTTTTCATATTTAAAATTTAATATTCAATTAAGTTTTAACAATGGGTCAATTTGTACTTATGTGTTAATATAAAACTATGATTTTTAAACAATTATTTGATACTAAATCCTCAACCTATACTTATTTAATCTCTTCAGGAAAAGGAAGAGAAGCGCTGATAATTGACCCAGTTATAGAAAATGTATCTGAGTATATAAGTTCGCTTAAAGAATTAGATTTAAAATTAGTGAAAGTAATCGATACCCATATTCATGCTGATCATGTAACAGGAGCGTCTAAACTTAAAGATATAACAAAATGCTCAACAATCATGGGTGCTCATACCCCAGCTGAAACTGTGGAAATAAAAGTAAAAGATGATGAATATATAGATTTAGATAATCTTAGAATTAGAGCAATGTATACTCCTGGACACACTTCCGATAGTTACAGTTTTTTAATGAACAACTATCTTTTTTCAGGAGACACTTTATTAATTAATGGGACCGGTAGAACTGATTTTCAAAATGGCAATGCTAAAGATGCTTATAATTCAATATTTAATAAACTTTTAAAATTACCTGAGGAAACTCTTTTATATCCTGCACATGATTATAAAGGTGAAAAAGTGAGTACTATTGGAAAAGAAAAGAAACAAAATCCAAGATTACAAGTTGAAAGTGTTAATGAATATATTGAAATTATGAACAATTTAGATTTGAAAAAACCAACTGAGCTTGAGTCTAATGTCTCTAGAAATGTAAAATTAGGAGCTTAAATTTAAATTGAAGACTGAATAGCTTTATAAATCAGATCTTTAGTTGTCTCACCAATACTTCTGTAAACCAACTTTTTGTCTTTAAAAATTAAAAGCGTGGTTTGATATTGTACATCAAATAATTCTGCTATTTCTTTATTCGTCACATCAAACGCAAAATATTCAATGTTATTAAAATCATTTTTGGCTTTATCTAATACTTTCATTTGACTAGCACAAGATGAACAATACTTTATCCAAGAACTAACTATTACAACTTTACCTTCTGCTTGAGCTTTGTCGAATAATTCTTTTTTGAAAGTTGTTTCTTTTGCATTTGCATTAAATGCAAATAAACATAAAATAAGTATAAATATTTTTTTCATAATTATTTCTTAAACTCTTTTTTTTCCTTGAACAACCCTATCCAAGATTAATGCGACAAAAAGAATTGCTACACCAGCCAGAATACCTTGTCCTACGTTAGCATATTGTAAGGCTTCTAAGACATCTTGACCTAAACCTTTTGCACCAATTAACGATGCAACAACTACCATAGCCAAACTCAACATTACAGTTTGGTTTACACCCGCCAATATCGAAGGTGTTGCTAAGGGTAAATCTACTTTTCTAAGCAAATACCATTTGCTTGCTCCATAAGCTATTGCAGCTTCTCTAATAGTTTCAGGGACACCTCTTAATCCAAGTACAGTTAATCTAACAACAGGAGTTCCACCAAAAATCATTGTAATGATTACTGCTGCAACCTTTCCTGTTCCAAAGAAAGCAATAACTGGTATCATAAATACAAAAGCTGGCATTGTTTGCATGAAGTCCATTATTGGTCTTATCATTGAATAAAATCTCTGACGTCTTGCACAAAAAATTCCAAGAGGTATTCCAATTGCTATACTTAAAATTGCTGCTGTACCAAGTAAGGCTAGTGTAGTCATTGCTTTAACCCAAAAACCTAAGAAACCCATGTAGCATAAAAATCCAGCAGAATAAATTGCTGCACGTGGTCCTGCGGATAATCCAGTTAATATAACTATTGTAGTTATGATAACTATCCAAGGTGTCTTTACAAACAGCAATTCTAAAAAATCTAAAACGGAACGAATACCAATAGTAATTGCTGTAAATAATGCATCTCCTTTAATTACAGCATAATTAAATACTTTTTCAACCCAACTGATAGAAGTTAATCTTATATCTGGATGAGTTGGAAATTGATCCATTATTGTTATAAAGCCAGGAAAGCTATAATGAACTACAGAGAAAAACATAATCACTGACGTAAAAATAGTGCTCAAAATATAATTCTTAATTTGCATTCCAGGGCTAATAGTCTTATCAGATAGCCATTCTGAATATCTTTTTTCTAATTTAGAATTTGCAATAATTCCTTGAATTAATTTAATTGAAATTAGTAAAATTATTCCAAAAATAGTAATCCAAATTGCTGAAGCTTCTATTCGATCAACTTCATTAATATAGCCTTGCATCGCATCTTCTAAAGATTTGATATTTCGTTTATATACATCCACTTTATCTGGATTATTTGTTATTGCGGCTTCTAACTGTTTATTTCTAAATGCAATAGTTGATTGAACTTGCTCAATTTTTTGAACAGCTTCAGCTGTAATATTTCCAAATAATCCTCTTATAATTTGAACAACTGCAAAAGTTTCAATAATTAAAAAAGTTAATGCCCAATTCCAAATATTTCTAATTCCAAACCAAATAGGTCCAAAAATTGCAGCATATAAATTGAATGAGAATGAGAATGTAGGTTTACTGCCTATTTTTTGAAATTGTTCAATATAATAATTGGGATTTGTTTTAACAAAATCTGTGATCAGTTCTGATCTCGAAGGGCTGATATTCTTATTATTCTCCATCACCACCCTCAATAACTGCTTTTAAAAGATCTGCCTGAGTAACTACTCCGATTACTTGATTTTTGGAATTCTTAACAACTAATGGTTTATCTTTTGTTTTTGATTTTTCAATAAGCCCGCTTAGTAATTCATTATCTTTAACGCTATCAGGATCATCCCATAATTTACCATGCTTTTGTTCATAAGCTTCTACTGATTGCATAATTGATTTTGCTTGAACAACCTTTAATCTTGAAATTCCTTTTACGAAGTCTGCAACATATTCATCTGCTGGATTAACTACAATTTCTTCAGGGGTTCCAATTTGAATTACTTTACCGTCTCTCATAATTGCAATTCTGTGACCAACCCTTACAGCTTCATCTAAATCATGGGTTATAAAAACAGTTGTTTTTTTCATCTGTTTAGAAAGTTTAATAAACTCTGATTGAAGTTGTCTTCTAATCAATGGATCTAATGCACTAAAAGGTTCATCCATTAAAAGAAATTCAGGATCAGCAGCTAAAGCTCTTGCAAGCCCAACCCTTTGCTGCATTCCTCCTGATAGTTCGTGGGCAAATTTATTGCCCCAACCTTGTAATTCAACAATGTCTAAAATCTTATTTGCTGTGTCTAACCGATCATTTTTACTAATACCTCTTATTTCCAAAGGCATCGCAATATTATCTACTACAGATCTATGTGGCATTAGGGCAAAGTTCTGAAAAACCATACCTATCTTTTTATTTCTTAATTCTTGTAAGCTTTCTCTATCAAGTGTCATTACGTCCTGATCATTAATCAGAATTTTTCCAGATGTTGGTTCTAGCAGCCTATTAATATGTCTTACTAAAGTTGACTTTCCACTACCTGAAAGGCCCATAACACAAAATATTTCACCTTGCTTTACATCAAAAGAAACATCCGAAACACCAATTACTGAATTATATTTTTCTAGTGCTTCAGTTTTAGAGATTTTATCATTTTGAATTGCATCTAATGCCATTTTGGAAGTATTACCAAAAACTTTCCAAACATTTTCTATCTTAATTGCTGAACTCGATGAATCCATTTTAATCTTTTATTGTAGGAAAATATACTCGGCAATATTTAATTGCCGAGTATAAATAATTTTAATTAGACTAAAGTCCTAACCAACCATCAACAGTTGATTTATTTGCTTTCATCCAAGCTCTTGCTACATCAGCTGGATCTTTTTTCTCAACTGAAATTGCATAAGCCATAGATGAAACATCATCTGCTGTTAATTGAAAATTCTTAAAGAATTCTACAATTGCTGGTGATTTTTTTTCTAATGATGTGCCCCAACCAATTTGAATTTGCTTAAGCGCATCTTTTGAAGCTACATATGATTTGTTATACCAATCTGCATCTTCTTTTGGTTGAACCATTTTGTATTTAGCTGGATCAAACTTTGGTTCTTCCAACATAACTACATCTGCCATTCCCCAAATTGCATGTGGTTTGTAACAATAGAATGCATATCCTTCACCTTTTTTTATTGAGTCAAGAACTCTTGCATTTTTAACTGCTTCAGCAGCTCTTATTGGTTCAATACCAGCATCATATAAACCATAGTCTCTTAATTTAACTTGGTTAACATTTGCTGATGCCCAACCGTCTGCTCCAATCCAGAACTCGCCTTTACCATTGCCATCACTATCCATTGCTTTAACAACTTCTGGTCTACCTAAATCCTCAATCGCAGTAATGTTCATTTTTTTTGCAAATTGTTGTGAAACACAATAACCTTGGTTTCCTTCATATGGTTTACTGCTTAATTTTAAAGTTCCTTTAGGTACTAAATCATTTGTATAAGCTTGTTGATTTGGTAGCCAAATGTCTGGATGAACTTCTATTTCACCTTTGCTTCTATCGATTGCACCATAGATAGCGGTATTATTACCAGGAACAAGTTCTGCTTCACCGCCCATTTTATCAGTAACAACTGCAGCAAGTAAATTTGCAATAGCAGTTGCACCTGTCCAGCCTGGATCTCCTATTTTTACTTTTTCAGCAAAACTTGAAAAAGATACAAATAAAGAAATTAATCCAGCAACTAATGTACTTTTAACTATTCTCATTATTTCCCCTCTGTTGAATTTAAAACAAAAAAGCTAACACTATATTAGTTAATTTTAAATAAAAATAATTGCCCAATATGAGGCTAAACCTGAAAAAATTGTTGCCAATATGCTTCTACTAAAGATGCCCACACATGTTGCTATAATCGCAGCTAAAATTTTAGGATTGTCTGCTAACTCAAATGAACCTGAGCTATCTAGAAAAATTGCTGGAAATATAATCGCAGGAAAAATTGCTGATGGTACATAAGATAAAACTTCTCTTATTCTATCATTAAACATTTCTTTTTTTAAAAGAGCTATCATTGAAAACCTAGTTAGATAAGTTATTAATCCACAATAAATAATTAGAAACCAATCACTCATAATCTTTTTTTAATTTTGTTAAAATGAATGCTGTAAATAATCCTGCTAAAGCAGCTACAATTACATAAGCTTTATAAGGAATATAATTAAATCCAAATGTTGCAACCAAACCTGAAACTATAATAACGATTACATTAATAAATTTTCTAAAATCATTAACCAATATAGCCAAAAATGTTAAAGGGATGGCAAAACTCAATCCAAGTTTTTCAGGTATTGCTGCACCTAAAATTATTCCTAGAAAAGTTGTTGTTTGCCAAACAACCCAACATGTAAAACCTCCGCCAATTAAATGAAAATATTTATTTTTTTCTTTGTACTTTTTGAAATATTCATTTGATACTGCAAATGCCTGGTCGATTAAAAAATATGAAATGATAATTTTCCATATTAATTTTAAATCTGAAACATGTTCAGAGACAACAGCTCCATAAAGTAAATGTCTTGAGTTTACTGCTCCTACAGAGCTTATAATAACAAGAGATGATGCTCCGCCTGAAAATAATTGTAGAAGAATTATTTGAGATGCCCCACCAAAAATTATTAAGGACATTCCCATAGTTGCTAACGGACTGAAGCCAATATCAATTGATAAAATACCAAATATTAAACCAAACGGAACTACAGGTATCATTAGAGGGCTAACATCGGTAATACCTTTTAAAAAAATTTTAAAATTACTATTCATTTTTTAAAAAGCTTTTTATTAGAAGCAAACTATATGATCAATATGAATTGGTCTCTTTATTCCAAATTTTTCATCTACCTCGTGTTGATGAATATGATGTGAATGCACAAATACTGGTATTAAGGTGTTACTAGGGGTTTTGAGAGTATAAATAAAATTAGTACCTCTAAATTTTCTATCTACCACCTCTAATTTTAAATTACTTTTATCGTCATGTTCTAAATCTTCTGGCTGAAGAAGTAATTGTACATTTGATCCTTCTTCGTAATGTTTAATAAAATTTCCTTCAATGGTTCCCAGATCCCAGCTTTCTAGAGTATTTTTGCCTGTTACTTTTGCTGGAATTAATATTCCTCTATTTAAAAAATTAACCACCTCTACTGAATTAGGGAAATGATAAACTTTATATGGATCATCAAATTGTTTTAGTTCTTGGTTAATAATAATCCCACATTTTGAACCTAAATAAAAAGCTTCATAAGAGTCATGAGTAACAATAATTGTAGTAATCTTTAATTTATTTAATATTTTTTTTAATCTTACTTGTATTTCTTCCTTAAAACTTTGATCAACATTAGACAAAGGTTCGTCTAATAAAAGAAGATCAGGTTGAGTTATTAAAGATCTTGCAAGAGAAGCTCTTTGAGCTTCTCCAGCACTAATTTGATGAGGATATTTATTTAATATGTGAAAGATGTCTAATAAATCAACTATTTCTTTTAAACTAATCTTTTTATCTTTTTTTTCTTTGTTTCTCTCTGCGCCTAATAATATATTTTTTTCAACTGTATAATGGGGAAACAAACTATTATCCTGAAAGGCTAGAGATATATTTCTATTTTCTGGTTCTACATTAATTATTTTTGAAGATAAAATTTTATTATTTAATTCAATTGATCCATTGTCTATCTTTTCTAATCCTGCAATAGTTCTTAGTATTGTAGTTTTTCCAATTCCAGAAGGGCCCAAAAGACATATAACATCTCCTTCATTCTTTATAGAAAAGGATACATCTTTAACTTTAGTTTTGCCACTTACACTAAAATCAACATTTTTTACTTCAAAAAAATTTTTAGTCATTTGACTCTCTTAATATATATTTTGATGTAATTATAATAAAGAAACTTGCAATTAAAATTAAAAATAATGAAGGTACCGCAGCTGCCTCTAATAGATCCTCAGATGCAGAAATATACGCTGTAGTTGCAAAAGTTTCAAAATTAAAAGGTCTCAATATAAGGGTTATGGGTAATTCCCTTATAATTTCTAACGATATTAAAATTACAATAAATAAAAGAGAATTTCTTAAGAAAGGAACATGAATATTCATGAAAGTTTTTCTTTTTGAGAAACCAAGAAGATATGCGCTTTCATCTACTGAAATGTTAATTTTTTCATAACCAGATTTTATTCCATTAAAAGCTAACGAATAAAATCTTACAAAATAGACTAAGACTAATCCAAGAATTGAACCAATGAACAATTTTTTAATAGAAAAAAAACCTAATGACTTAATTATATTATCATCAAACCAAGCAATAAAAGTTATGAAAGCGATAGCCAAAATTACTCCAGGAATAGCATAACCTGAAATTGATAAAGTGGATAAAATATTTAAGGTTTTATTATTTGAAACTCTATTGCCATAGTTTGATACTAAAGAGAATATTATTAGTATCAAACTAGATAAAAAAACTAAATAAAGAGTATTCAATAAAAGATCAATTATTTGGAGATCAAACAAGTTTTCTGGAAATTTTATTGTCCAATACAACATTTGGCTTAATGGAAATAAAAAACTCATGAAAAATACAAAAAAACAACCTGCAAATGCTAAGGTTGCCTTATTGCCAGAAAGTTTTAGTTTTTCTTTATATTTAAAGCCACCTCTAGAATTAAAGTGATATTTTGCTTTTCGTCTAGATAAATTCTCAAGCACAAATAACGAAAATATAAATAATAATAAAAAGAAAGATATCCGGTTAGCAAAAGCTAAATCATCAAAAGTTATCCAAGAATTATATATACCAGTAGTTAAAGTATTGATTGAAAAAAAATCTACTGCTCCGAATTCTGCCAAGGTTTCCATGGCAACTAAAGATAAACCAGCAACAATTGCTGGTCTAGCAGCTGGTAATATAATTTTATAAAATGATTTAAATTTTGAAAAACCAAGATTTTTTCCTAAATCTATTAAGTTTTGTGACTGATATAAAAAAGAGGCTCTAACGAGAATATAAACATAAGCAAATAAAGAAAAACTAATTGATATTATTGCACCAAACATTCCATCAAACTTTGGAATACTTTTATTGTAATTTGCATCACCGAATAGGCTTTTTAAAATAGTAAAAGCAGTTCCATAGTTTTCAAAAAAAGCTGTTAAAGAGTATGCGTAAATATAAGGAGGAACTGCAAATGATAAAATTAATGCCCATTTGAAAAAATTACTGCCTGGAAATTTATAAAAAGATACTAAGTAGGCTGTTCCAGTACCTAATAAAAATGTAAAAATCAATACTGAGATTAATAATGAAACTGAATTAAAGATATACTCTATTAAAAAAGTATTTTTTAAAATTTCGTAATAATTTGATGTGCTTTCAAAGAAACTTGTAAATACTGTTATAATTGGAATTAATACAATAAAAGAAATTAAAAAAGAACTAAGATACCAACTGTTAAATTTCATATTATAATCCGCCTTATAAATGAAAAAAGTAAAGTGTCCACAATAAATCCCCATTTACTGCGGACACTATTTAAGAAAATCAAAAATTAAATACTTTTAGGATATGCGGAACCTCCTTAGTTTTAATTTGAGACATTTTTCTTTTATTTATTCTTTCATTGATCTTTTTACACTCTTGTAAACATGGGGAACATGCTTTGGAAGATTTATTTAAATCAACACCAGGAATAAATTTTTTTTGTTTTTCCACTTGTTATTTCCATCCAGCGACTGTCATAACTTCAAGTGCAGCAGCTTGATTTTTTCCATAAGAAGCTAGTTTAGTTTTCATATCTTGTTGAAAATCTAATCCTAAGTTATTTACTACTAATGGATTTGGTGAAACACCATCAATCATTGGAAACTCAAATGTATTGTTAGTGAAGTGCTCTTGAGATTGCGGAGTTAATAAAAACTCTACAAGTTTAACAGCATTAGCTTTGTTAGGTGCTCCTTTTACTAAAGCTGCACAACTAACATTCATGTGCGTTCCTCTACCATTTTGATTAGGAAAGAAAGCTTTTACTTTTTTAGCAGCCGCTTGTTGTTCAGCGCCTTTTTTACCAGATAACATTAGAGCTAAATAATAAGTGTTAGCTACTGCAATATCAGCTTCTCCTGCTGCTACTGCCATGATCTGAGCTCTGTCATTTCCTTTAGAGTCTCTAGCCATATTAGCAACAACTCCTTTTGCCC
>CACGKH010000016.1 GCA_902573585.1 uncultured Pelagibacteraceae bacterium | reverse complement strand
TTTAAGTAAAATTGCTGCTAATAATACAGATCCAGCAGTTGGCGCCTCAACATGAGCATCAGGTAACCAAGTATGAACTGGCCACATTGGTGTTTTAACTGCAAAAGAACTAAAAAAAGCTAACCACAAAAGGTTTTGATACTTTGCATCAATCCCTGACTCGTAAAGTTGAATCACATCAGTAGTACCGGTTATCCAATATATTGAAATGATGGCAACTAACATTAAAACAGACCCCAATAGAGTAAATAAAAAAAATTTAAAAGCAGAATATACTCTTCTAGTACCTCCCCAAATTCCTATAATTAAAAACATTGGAATTAAACCTGCCTCAAAAAACAAATAGAAAACAACTAAATCTAATGAACAAAAAACACCAATCATGAATGACTCCATAATTAATACGGCAATCAAGAACTCTCTTAATCTATTTTTAATAGAGTTATTTACTGAAATAATACAAAGTGGTGTGATGAAAGTAGTTAAGATAATGAATAATATTGAAATACCATCGATACCAACTTTGTAATTTATTAATCCTTCAATCCATATCCTATCTTCAACGAATTGGAATTCTGAAGTCGATTGATCAAATAGTATCCACAAGTATACAGATAAAAAAAAATTTACAAGGGAAGTAAATAAAGCAACATATTTTACAGTAATATTGTTTTCTTTATTGCTTTTTGTAAAAAGTAAAAAAAGTGCTCCTATTGAAGGAAGTAAAATTAAAGAAGAAAGAATAGGAAAATTCATTATTTAACCATTAAGAAAGTTAGTAAAGCAGAAAAGCCAACTAGTATAACAAAAGCATATTGATATATATAACCACTTTGAAATTTATTAGCTTTTAAAGAAAAATTTTTAATTAATGTTGAAATACCATCTGGACCAAACCCATCGATTAGTTTCACATCAAAAAATTTCCATAGAAATAGTCCAAATTTTTTTGATGGATTAACAATTAATAAGTCATAAAGTTCATCAAAATACCATTTGTTTAGCAAAAAATTATATAACGGCTTATTAACATTGGCAATTTGATGAGGTAAATTTTTATTTTTAACAAATAAATAATAAGCAATTGGAATTGACAAAATTACTAAAATTGGGGTTAAAACCAAAAACCAAATTGGTGGATGTTCTGTACTCAAAGGTTTTAAGAAAAAAATTGAATCTTTCCAAAAATTACTTGCTCCGCCGTAACCCACAAATAATTCTTTAAAAATATAACCAGCAAATATTGCTCCTATTGAAAGCAAAATTAATGGTATCAACATAACAAGTGGGGACTCGTGAGTTTCTTCAATCTTAATATCTTTGTTATTATATTCTCCATGAAAAGTTTTAAAAATTAACCTCCAGGAATAGATTGACGTAAGGAAAGCTGTTATAATTCCAATTCCAGCTGCATAATAACCTGTTGTATTACCTCTTAAATAAGCAAATTCTATAATTGCATCTTTAGAATAGAATCCAGATAAAAAAGGGAAACCAGTCAGCGCAAGAGTTCCTATAATCATCAAACTATATGTGTATGGCAGTTTTTTCCAAACGCCTCCCATATTATTAATATTTTGTTCATCTTTGAAAGCGTGAATGACTGATCCAGATCCTAAAAACAATAAAGCTTTAAAAAAAGCATGAGTAAATAAATGAAACATTGCAACGTTGTAAGCTCCCACACCAGTAGCAAAAAACATATACCCTAACTGACTGCAAGTTGAGTAAGCAATTATTTTTTTTATATCAGTTTGAACTAGAGCAACTGTTGCAGCAAAAAAAGCTGTGCTCATTCCAACTATTGTTATGATATTTAATGCTAGTTCAGAATATTCATATATAGGCGAACATCTAACAACTAAAAAAACTCCTGCAGTAACCATAGTTGCTGCATGAATAAGAGCTGAAACTGGAGTTGGTCCTTCCATGGCATCTGGCAACCAAGTATGAAGTAATATTTGAGCTGATTTACCCATTGCACCAACAAATAAAAGTAAACAAATTAAATCAACGGCATTTACTTCAATGCCTAAAAAGATAATATTTTTATCAACGACAGTTGGAATTAATTCAAAAACTTCTGAATAATTAACAGTCCCAAATAAATAAAATATTAAAAAAATTCCTAAAGCAAAACCAAAATCGCCTACTCTATTTACAACAAAAGCTTTAATAGCAGCAGCATTGGCAGTTTCTTTTTTAAACCAAAAACCTATTAAAAAATAAGAACATAAACCAACTCCCTCCCATCCAAAAAATAATTGTATGAAATTGTCTGAAGTTACCAACATCAACATTGCAAAAGTAAACAATGATAAATAAGCCATAAACCTTGGCTTATGTGGATCGTGGGACATATACCCAATTGAATAAATGTGTACTAAAGAAGATACTGAGGTAACAACAACCAACATTATCGCAGATAAAGAATCTATTTTCATTGACCAATTAACATCTAAAGTTCCTGAATTTATCCAGGTGGCAATTACAATATTGTCTTGATAATCATTAAAAATAACTTCGTACAATACAAAGGCTGATAAAATAGCTGCTATTGTTACAAGCAAACTCGTTACTATTTCTGAACTTCTATCACCAATAAGTTTTCCGAAGAAACCAGATATAATTGAAGCTATTAATGGTAAAGCTATAATTGAAATTTCCATTTTATCCTTTTAACTCATCAATATCTTCAACTCGAATAGTTCCAGAGTTTCGATAATAAACAACTATAATTGCTAAACCAATTGCGGCTTCAGCTGCAGCTACAGTCAAAATGAATAAAGTAAAAACTTGGCCTGACAAATCATTTAGGTAAATTGAAAAAGACACAAAATTAATATTAACAGCTAACAGAATTAACTCTATACTCATCAGAATTACGATAATATTTTTTCTATTTAAAAATATTCCAATCACACCGATGGTGAATATTATAGCTCCTAATGTTAAATAATGACCTAAACCTATCTCAGTCATCAATTCTAACTCCTTTGTTTGATGCCACTTCTAATACCTCTACACCTTCAGACCTCTCCCTTGAAATTTGTTTAACATAACTTTGTTTTTTAACCCCTTCTCTTTGTCTAAACGTGAGAACAATTGCTCCAATCATTGCAATTAATAAAATCATTCCACTAATTTGAAAAATATGTATGTAATCTGTATATAAAACTTGGCCAAGAGAATGGGTATTACTGATTTCATTATTTAAAGATGTGTTTGATGAATTAATTAAATCTGGCTTATATTTCCACCCACCTACAACTATTATTAATTCAAAAAAAATAATTGAACTTATGATTAGACCTATTGGTATATGACTTGAACTAGATTTAGATAAAAACCATTGATTTTTTTGTTGAGCTACATTGAGCATCATAACCACAAACAAAAATAAAACGGCTACTGCTCCAACATAAACAATTAACATTATCATTCCTAAAAATTCTGCTCCAATCATAATAAAAAGGCAGGATATACTTATAAAATCTAGTATGAGAAAAAAAACAGAATGAACTGTATTTTTTGAAGCTGTTACCATTATTGCAGAAATAATGGCAACAAAAGAAAAAAAATAGAAAAAAATCGAATGAGCTATCATTATACTATCTATATGGGTTATCAGTTTTAATATTTGCAGCTAAAATATTTTCCCATCTGTCTCCATTATCTAAAAGTTTTTCTTTAGTATAATAAAGTTCTTCTCTAGTCTCTGTAGAAAATTCAAAATTTGGACCTTGGACTATTGCATCAACGGGACAAGATTCTTCACATAAACCACAGTAAATACATTTCATCATATCTATATCATAACGTGTAGTTTTTCTGCTGCCATCTGCTCTTTCAGAGGACTCGATTGTTATAGCTTGTGCTGGACACACCGCTTCACATAACTTACATGCAATACACCTTTCTTCACCGTTTGGATATCTTCTTAAAGCATGTTCACCTCGGTATCTTGGGCTAATTTTTCCTTTTTCAAATGGATAATTTATCGTTTTTTTTGGTTTAAAAATTTCTTTAATAGCTATAAACAATCCACCAATAAAATCTGTCATCAAAACTGTTTTTAAAAATCTTGTTATTTTCATTTAGTTTATTGGTAAAAGGTTAAAATAAAAAAGGTAGCTTGCAGTCAGCACTACATAAGTTAGTGATAATGGTAAAAATATTTTCCAACCAAGTCTCATTAATTGATCATATCTGTATCTAGGTACAATCGCTTTAACTAAAGCAAAAAGAATAAATAAAAATAAAATCTTAAAGATCAGCCAAATTGCTCCAGGTATTAGATTAAATGGATATAAATCTATTGGAGATAACCATCCACCTAAAAATAAAATTGATCCTAAAGCACACATTAGTAAAATGTTTGCATATTCTCCTAACCAAAACATAGCATACATCATTCCAGAATATTCTGTTTGATAACCAGCAACTAATTCTGCTTCAGCCTCTGGTAAATCAAAAGGTGGTCTATTTGTTTCAGCTAAAGCTGAAATAAAAAATATTACAAACATTGGAAATAAAGGAATAACAAACCACATGTTTTGTTGTGACATTACAATATCATTTAAATTTAATGATCCAACACAAAGTAAAACATTAATAATTATAATCCCTATTGAAACTTCATAGGATACCATTTGAGCTGCAGATCTTATAGCTCCTAAAAAAGGATATTTTGAATTTGAGGCCCATCCACCCATAATAATTCCATAAACACCTAATGATGAAACTGCAAAAATATATAAAATTCCCACATTAATGTTTGCTAGAACGTGAGTTGCACTAAATGGTATTACTGCCCAAGCAATTAAAGCTAATGTCATTGTTATTATTGGAGCAAGTATAAAAATTACTTTATTTGAGCTAGCTGGAATGATTATTTCTTTAAAAATATATTTTAAAGCATCAGCTAGAGATTGTAACAACCCAAAAGGACCAACGACATTAGGCCCTTGTCTTTTTTGAACAAAAGCCCAAACTCTTCTGTCTAACCACACAATCATGGCGACTGAAACTAAAACAGGAACAAGTAGAAATAAGATTTTATAAACTTCTTGAAAAACTATATTTATATATTCCATTGATTAACCTTCTGTGCCTGTTCGTTTAATATCAAATTTTGAATTATAACAATCCAACATTGTTTTTGATGATCGTGCTATTACATTTGAAAAATAATATTCTTTAGTTGTTACTTTCAAATCTTCATTCTTAAAACTGTCTTGTTTTTGTTTACTAATTTGACTAGATTTTTGTTTTTCTTTTTTAAGATTTAAGTAATTAAACATACTACTTTCAACCTCATCTTTATCATTAAAAAGTTTTCTGTTATTCATCATTTCTGCTAATTCATTTATTATCTGCCAATCTTCTTTAGCTTCACCAGGTGGATATGATGCTTTATAAGCTTTTTGAATTTTTCCCTCTAGATTAGTATAATGGCCAGACTGTTCTGTGTATGCTGCGCCTGGAAGAATTATGTCTGCAATTTCAGCACCTTTGTCGCCATGACTACCTTGATAAATAATAAATTCATTTTTTTTATTAAAATTTAAATTATCTTGTCCAAGAAGATAAACTACTTCAAATTTATTTTGATTTAAATTATTTATTAAATCATCTTTATCATTAATAATATCTAAATCTAAATTTCCAACAGTAGCTGCATCTGTTGCTAATATATTAAGTGGATTCCATTGGTCGGTATATTTGTTGTTTTTAAATAAAAAATCTTTAAATGAATAAAATAAAATATTTGCAGATTTTGTATTTAAAAATGATTCACCTAAAATAACCATTGGTTTTTTTGCATCTAAAATTTTTTTTGAAACATCATTTTTGTTATCTATAATGTCTTTTAAGGTCTGCGTTGATCCATCTAAAGATTTATAAGTATAAGTTAAATCACCCACATCATTTAAAGAAATAATTTCAGTATTATTATTTAAATAAGCCTTGCGAATTCTAGCATTTACAATTGTTGCTTCAAATCTAGGGTTGGTTCCAACTAAAAGAATTAAATCACTTTCTTCTATTCCATTAATTGATGAATTAAATAAATAATTTTCTCTAATAGAACTATCTATGAAACTTTGAGAAGATCTAGACTCATAATTATTATTTTCTATAGTTCGGTCAAAAAATTCTTTAAAAATAAAACTAGTCTCCATATTTACAAGATCACCAACAAAACCACATATATTATCTTTATTAGAATTTTCTATTTTTGATTTGATAATTTTGTACACTTCTTCCCATAAAGCTTTTTCAAATTTGTTGTTATATTTAATATAGGGAACATCAAGTCTTTGATTTAATAGACCATCACAAGCATATCTTGTTTTATCAGATATCCATTCTTCGTTTATATCCTCGTTTATAATAGGTAAAACTCTTTTCACTTCCCAATCATAAGTATCAACTCTGATATTCGATCCCACAGCATCCATGACATCAATTGTTTCTGTTTTTTTTAATTCCCATGGCCTGGCTTCAAACACATAAGGTTTTGAAGTTAATGCACCAACTGGACAAAGATCAATTACATTGCCTGATAATTCTGATTTTATTGATTGTTCTAAATAAGTTGTAATTTGCATATCTTCACCTCTTCCTATGGCTCCTAATTCTGGTACACCAGCTATTTCAGTTGCAAATCTAACACATCTTGTACAGTGAATACATCTAGTCATTTGTGTTTTAATCAATGGGCCCATGTTTTTATCTGGTACAGATCTTTTATTTTCTTTAAATCTTGATTTATCTATTCCGTAAAACATTGATTGATCTTGAAGATCACATTCACCACCCTGATCACAAACTGGGCAATCCAAAGGATGATTGGCTAATAAAAACTCCATTACACCTTTTCTTGATTTTTCTATTTTTGGAGTATTTGTTTTAATTACCATACCATCAGTTGCTGGCATTGCGCATGATGCTATTGGTTTAGGAGATTTCTCCATTTCAACTAAACACATTCTACAATTACCAGCTATTGATAACTTTTCATGATAACAAAATCTTGGAATTTCAAAACCTGCTTTTTCGCAAGCTTGTAGAACTGTTAATCCTTCATCTACTTCTACTTCAATATCATTGACTTTTAATTTAAGCATTTTTATCCAATAAGTGTTGATCTACAAGATAAGGAATATTTTTATTTTCCTTAACAATTGGATCAAATTTATTTCTTTTTTTTATTTCATCTTTAAAATGTCTTAATAATCCTTGCACTGGCCAAGAAGATCCTTCTCCAAATGCACAGATTGTATGGCCCTCAATTTGTTTCGTTACGTCACCTAACATGTCCACCTCATCTTTTGACGCTTCTCCTTTAGCCATTCTTTCTAGCATTCTCCACATCCAACCTGAACCCTCTCTACAGGGTGTGCATTGACCACAGCTTTCATGTTTGTAAAATCTTGCAATTCTGGCCATACATTTAATAATGTCTTGATCTTTATTTATTACAACTATACCGGCTGTTCCCAGTCCACTTTTTTCAACCATCAGCGAATCAAAATCCATATTTAATGTTTCACATTTTTCTTTAGGAATTAATGGCATTGAAGAACCTCCGGGAATTACAGCTTGTAAATTATCCCATCCACCAATTACACCACCAGCATGTACCTCTATCAATTCTTTCAAGGGAATACTCATTTCTTCTTCAACGTTGCATGGATTATTTACGTTACCAGAAATACAAAAAATCTTAGTACCAGTATTTTTTTCTTTACCCAAAGAGGCAAACCATTTACCTCCTCTTCTAAGAATAGTCGGAACAACAGCTATAGTTTCAACGTTATTTATAATTGTAGGACATCCATAAAGTCCAATTAAAGCTGGAAAAGGTGGTTTTAATCTCGGTTGACCTTTTTTTCCCTCAATACTCTCGAGTAATGCTGTCTCTTCACCACAAATATAAGCCCCTGCACCATAATGAATATAAATATCTAAATCCCAGCCAGTTCCCGAAGCATTTTTTCCAATCAAATTTTTTTCATAAGCTTCATCTATTGCGGCTTGAAGTTTCTGCCCATCAATAAAATACTCACCTCTTATGTAAATATAACAAACATGTGCTTGAACTGCATATGCAGCTATTAAACATCCTTCAATTAATTTATGTGGTTCAAATCGTAATATATCTCTGTCCTTGCAAGTACCTGGTTCTGACTCATCACCATTTATAACTAAATAATGAGGTCTTGACCCAACTTCTTTCGGTGCAAAAGACCATTTTAATCCTGTAGGGAAACCAGCACCCCCTCTACCTCTAAGTTGTGATTCTTTAATTTCATTTATAATCCAATCTCGACCTTTATCTGTGAGTTCTTTAGTGTTAACCCAGTCACCTCTTTTTTTTGATGAAGTAACATCTGATCCTAAATCGTTATATAAATTTTGAAAAATTCTGTCTTTATCTTTAAGCATTTTTTAAATCCATTAATGTTTTTCTGTTATTTTCAGGCTCATTATTTACTCTTCCTCTGTAAGAGCCTGGTTTGGGTGTTTCGTCTTTTAAAATTTTATCTAAAATTTCTAAAGTTTTTTCTTTATCAAGATCTTCATAGTAATCATCATTTATTTGCATCATAGGAGCATTTACACAAGCACCCAAACATTCTACTTCCATCCAAGAACAATTTTTATCACTTAATAATTCTGACTCGTTTTCTGAAATTTTTTCTTTACATGCCTCTACTAATTTTCCAGCACCTCTGATCATGCATGGGGTTGTAGTGCAAACTTGAATAAAATACTTTCCTACAGGAGATAAGTTATACATTGAATAAAAGGTAGCAACTTCATAAACTTTTATATAGGGCATTTTTAAAAATTTTGCGATGTACTTCATTGCAGCTAGAGGTATCCAATTATTATTTTGTTTTTGTGCTATATAAAGTAATGCCATTACAGCACTTTGTTGTTTGCCTTTAGGATAATTTGCTACGATAGTTTTCGCTGCTTCTAAAGAACTTGAATTAAATTCAAATTTTTCCGGTTGATCTTTTGCTGGTCTCCTTAAACTCATCTATCTACCTCACCAAAAACAATATCTAAAGAACCAAGAACAGCTGGCACATCGGCTAACATATGACCTTTAATTAAATAATCCATTGATTGTAAATGAGAAAACCCAGGAGCTCTAATTTTACACTTATATGGTTTGCTTGAACCATCGGAAATTAAATATACTCCAAACTCACCTTTTGGTGCTTCAACAGCTGTATAAATCTCATCTTTTGGGACACGATAACCTTCAGTAAATAATTTAAAATGATGTATCAATGCTTCCATAGATTGTTTGATTTCTTTTTTTGAAGGTGGAGAAATTTTACCATCAAAAGATTTAATTGGTCCTTTTTCCATTTTAGATAAACATTGCTTAATAATGGAAACACTTTCTTTCATTTCTTCTATTCTGCACAAATACCTATCATAACAATCACCATTTTTTCCTACTGGAACCTTAAATTCTAGTTGTTCATAACAATCGTAAGGTTGGGACTTTCGTAAATCCCAAGGAACACCAGATCCTCTAATCATCACTCCTGAGAATGAGTAATCGAGCGCATCTTCTTTTGTGACAACTCCAATATCAACATTTCTTTGTTTAAAAATTCTATTATCAGTTAACAAATTTTCTAAATCATTAATAATTTTTGGAAATCCATCACAGAATTTAGAAATATCACTTTCTAATCCTGCTGGTAAATCCTGATGAACTCCACCCGCTCTAAAATAATTAGCATGTAACCTTGAACCCGAAGCTCTCTCATAAAATGTCATAAGTGTTTCTCTTTCTTCAAAACCCCATAAAGAAGGTGTTAATGCTCCTACATCTAAAGCTTGAGTTGTTACATTTAAAATATGACTTAAAATTCTTCCGATCTCACAAAACATTACTCTTATAAGCTGTGCTCTTATTGGAACATCAATTTTTAAAATCTTTTCAATCGCTAAAGCAAAAGCATGTTCTTGATTCATAGGGGCAACATAATCAAGACGATCAAAATAAGGAACAGCTTGCATATATGTTTTATTTTCAATTAATTTTTCGGTGCCTCTATGAAGTAAACCAATATGTGGATCAGCTTTTTCAACTACCTCACCATCTAATTCAAGTATAAGACGCAAAACACCATGAGCTGCAGGATGTTGTGGACCAAAATTTAAATTTAAATTTTTAATTTTTTTTGTCATTATTTTCTGATTGATCTTTTATATATTGTGTTCCTTCCCACGGGCTTTCATAATCAAAATTCCTATAGTTCTGTTCTAATTTGACAGGTTCATAAACAACCTTTTTTTTATCTTCACTGTATCTAACTTCTGTATGGCCTGTTAAAGGAAAATCTTTTCTTAAGGGATGACCTTCAAAATTATAGTCTGTTAATATTCTTCTTAAATCAGGATGATCCTTAAAACTTACGCCATACATATCAAAAACTTCTCTTTCCATCCAATTTGCTGCTGGATAAATCGAAGTTAAGGAAGAAATAACCTCATTTTCATTTATATAATAACTTAAAATTAATCTCTGATTAAATTCGTGACTCAAAAACAAATATACAATTTTAAATCTTTGAGATTTTTCGGGATAATCTACAACGGTAATATCTATAAGTTGTCTAAATTTAGTATTTTTATTTGTTTTTATAAACAAAGTGACATCTATTAAATTTTCTTTTTCAATCTCTACGTATATTTGTTTGTGCTTTATTTCAGTTTTTTTAATCTTTGTACCTAATTCTGAATTAATTTTTTTTTCTAAATCTACTAAATCAATCATGTTATCTATTAAATGAACCTTTGTTTCTAATTTTTTTTTGAAGTTGCATTATTCCATAAAGCAAAGCTTCAGCTGAAGGAGGACAACCGGGCACATAAATATCAACAGGAACTATTCGATCACAACCTCTGACAACAGAATATGAGTAGTGATAATATCCACCACCATTTGCACAACTACCCATAGAAATTACATACCTAGGTTCAGGCATTTGGTCATAAACTTTTCTTAATGCAGGTGCCATTTTGTTAGTCAAAGTTCCAGCAACAATCATAACATCTGATTGTCTTGGTGAACCTCGTGGAGCGGCTCCAAATCTTTCAAGATCATATCTTGGCATAGCCGTTTGCATCATTTCAACAGCACAACATGCAAGACCAAAAGTCATCCAATGCAAAGAACCCGACCTTGACCAATTAATTAAATTATCAAGTGATGTAGTAATAAATCCATTCTTACCAAAATCTTCAGCAAGTTGTTTAAATTCTTCAGGAACTTGTTCTAGCTTATTATTCATTTAAAATATTAATTATTCCCAGTCTAATGCACCTTTTTTCCACTCATATATAAAGCCAATTGTAAGTATGAATAAAAAAATCATCATTGATGAAAAACCTAGGATCCCAATATTTCCTAGTGATATTGCCCAAGGAAATAAAAACGCAATTTCAAGGTCAAAGATTATAAAAAGAATTGCTACTAAATAAAACCTGACATCAAATTCCATTCTTGAATCTTCGAAAGGTTCAAATCCACATTCATATGCAGATAATTTTTCAGGATCGGGGTGCTTAGGAGACAAGATAAAATTTAAAACTATAAAGGCACAGCTTAACCCTAAAGCAATAATTAAAAATATAATTATAGGTAAATAATCTTTTAAAAATTCCGCAGTCATGGTGGAATATATATCATTTTTTATAGTTAGATGAAGTGGTGATAGGTCACATTATTCAAAATATACACTATAATTGATAACGATTATCAACGATTAAATCTAATTATATCTCTATTAATTTTAAAAGTGGCGGGAGTGAAGGGACTCGAACCCTCGACCTATCGCGTGACAGGCGATCGCTCTAACCAACTGAGCTACACCCCCACTTTTGATTCATTTTGGTGGGCAGTAAAGGACTCGAACCTTTGACCCCCTCGGTGTAAACGAGATGCTCTACCAACTGAGCTAACCGCCCAAAACCAAATAGGTGCTTTATATCTTTTAGTACAATAACGTCAAGATTTATTAGTTGTTGAAAATAGTTTAAAAATTATTTTTTGATTATATATCTGCAACCTAAATCAACTCTATGTAACCAAACATCCTTATTTAAAAAAAATTCATCCACAGCCTTTCTCACTCCAGGGCAAATACCATAATCGTCTATATGCAAAACTCCTCCGCTTGACAGTCTAGGATAAAGTACATCTAACTGTTTTTTCGTAGTATTGTAAAGATCAGTATCAAGTCTTAAAAAACTAATTTTTTTTGGAAGATTGTCATTGATATCTAAGGTCTGCAATATATCTCCTTCAATAAAAATATATTTTTCAAAATTTTTAGAATCATTTAATTGGATATTATGTTTAACTTCATTGAGTGAAAAAAAAATATTAGAATTATCGAACTTAGCTTTATTGTTAGTTTTAATATCTGTATCATTATCAGAAAAGGAATTTTCAACAAATCCGCTAAATGTGTCATAGCCCCAAATTTTTTTTTTTAAATTTAAATCTTCACTAATTTTTCCAATAAAAGATAGCGTACTCCCATTATATAATCCACACTCTACAATATCACCTTCAATTTTTTTATTACTAATATGTTTTAATGATTGGGAAATCGACCAAAGATTTAACGATGATGCTAAACAAATTTTTTCAAAGCTTTTAAGAATTTTTTTTTCATTTTCATTTGCTTCAATAATAAAATTTCCCCATCTATCCGAAAAATTGTTTTTTTTTTTAATTTCATATCCAAAGATATTAAAAAAGCTTATAATAAATTTTTTTAAAGGGGATCTGAGCTTTAGCTCTTTTGATGATGCCATGATTTATGGATCATATTAAATTATTACTAGAATAATATAAAGAAATTTTTTATTGAATACTTGCTTGAGATTTTTCGTCTTTTTTTGATATATCAACTTCGACCCACTCTGTTTTTTTTAGATCTTTTGTTAATGCAACTTTTAAAACTTCATCAGCATATTCTACTGGTGTAATTTTAATTTCATCAATTATTTTTTTTGGCATATCAACTAAATCTTTCTCATTTTCCTTTGGAATTAAAACTTCCTTAATGCCCGCACGATGAGCGGCTAAAAGTTTTTCTTTTAATCCACCAATCGGTAGTACCTGACCAGTTAATGTTACTTCACCCGTCATTGCTACGTCTTTTTTAACTGGAATATTTGTTATTGAAGAAACTATCGAAGTCACCATTCCAATACCAGCTGATGGACCATCTTTTGGTGTTGCTCCTTCAGGTACATGTATATGGAAATCTTTTTTTTCAAATAATGGAGGGATAATTCCATATTCTAAACATTTTGATCTAACAAAAGACTTTGCGGCTTTAACAGACTCTTGCATTACATCACCTAATTTACCTGTAATTTGCATTCTACCTTTACCAGGCATTGTTACTGTTTCTATCTTTAAAATCTCACCACCATATTCTGTCCATGCTAAACCAGTAACAATTCCAACTCTATTTTCTGTTTCTAGTTCACCAGATTTATATTTAGGTACACCTAAAAAATCAGGTAGATTTTTTTTGTCAATTTCAACTTCTTTCTCTTCACCAGCTACTACTTTTTTAACAACTTTTCTCGCTAGTTTTGAAATTTCTCTTTCCAAATTTCTAACACCAGACTCTTTTGTGTAACTTCTAATTATCTCTTGGATAATATCATCACTTAGTTTCATTTCTTTTTCTTTCACACCGTTATCTTTGATTTGTTTTGGTAGTAAATATTTATTTGCGATATTAATTTTTTCATCCTCTGTGTATCCAGCTAATCTAATTACTTCCATTCTATCTAATAATGGTGGTAGTATATTTAACGTATTAGCAGTGGTAACAAACATCACATCAGATAAATCATAATCTACTTCAAGATAATGATCATTAAATGTAGTATTTTGTTCAGGGTCTAATGCTTCCAACAAAGCGGAAGAAGGGTCACCTCTATAATCATTTCCAATTTTATCAATCTCATCTAATAAAATAAGTGGATTTTTTGTACCAGCTTTTTTCATCATTTGAATTATTTTTCCTGGTAAAGATCCTATGTAAGTTCTTCTATGACCTCTAATTTCAGCTTCATCACGCATACCACCCACAGACATTCTAACAAATTCTCTATTTGTAGCTTTAGCAATTGACTTACCTAAAGATGTTTTTCCAACTCCTGGAGGACCAACTAAACATAATATCGGGCCTTTTATTTTTTCCATTCTTTTTTGAACAGCTAAAAATTCAATTATTCTCTCTTTTACTTTTTCAAGACCAAAATGATCTTTATCAAGAACATTTAGAGCTTTTGTTAAATCAATATCAACTTCACTTTTTTTATACCAAGGTAATTCTGTCATCCAATCTAAATAATTTCTTACAACCGTTGCCTCAGCTGACATTGGACTCATATTTTTTAATTTTTTGAGTTCTTGTAAGCATTTCTTCTCAACTTCTTTAGGCATTTTAGCTTTGAGAATAGCTTTATTTAAACTTGTGCTTTCATCTTTCCCATCCTCTATTTCACCAAGTTCTTTTTGAATAGCCTTAAGTTGCTCATTTAAATAATACTCTCTTTGAGTCTTTTCCATCTGAGTTTTTACTCTCCCTCTAATTCTTTTTTCAACTCCAATTATACTAGTTTCATTTTCCATTATCTTAATAATTGAATTTAATCTTTTCTTAACATCTGCAGTTTCGAAGATTTGTTGTTTTTCTGAAATTGAAGCTGAGATATGTGAAGCAATGTTATCTGCAATATGCGAAGGGTCTTTTAATTGTTTAATTGTATTAATAGTCTCGCTAGATATTTTTTTATTAATAGAAGTCAATTTTTCTAATCTTCTTACAGCTGTAACAGCTAAAGGGTATAAATCCTCATCTTTAACAGCAACGTCAGCATAAGAAGTGTAATCACAAGTAATAAACTTATCATTATCAACAAAATCTAAAATTTTAACTCTTTTTATACCCTCAACTAAAACTTTTACTGTACCATCTGGTAATTTAAGAAGTTGAAGAATACTTCCTTCACAACCATACATAAAAACATCTGTTTTTTTAGGATCGTCAATTTCTGAATTTTTTTGAGTGACTAAAATAATTTTTTTTTCTTTTTTCATCACCTCGTTTAAAGCCGAAATAGATTTATCCCTCCCAACAAATAAAGGTATTACCATACTTGGAAATACCACAATGTCTCTTAGTGGAAGAAGAGGTAATGAAAATTTAACATCCATAACCTTAAATATGGATATTATAATTTATATTGCAATACCTTTTTCTTGTTTATTAAGGATATTAAGCCGCTGATGTTTTGCCTGATTTTGTTTTACTATCAGTTTTTGAATGAACAATTATAGGCTGAGATTGGCCTTTTACAGCAGGAGCATCTACAATCACCTCTTCTATATTTTCCTGACTTGGCAAATCATACATAGTTTTTAACAAAATATTTTCTAATATTGACCTTAAGCCTCTTGCTCCTGTTTTTTTTCTAATAGCTTTAAGTGCAATTTCCTTCAATGCATTTTCTTTAAATGAAAGTTTTGCACCATCAAGTTTAAAAAGTTCTTGATATTGTTTTGTCAAAGAATTTTTTGGCTCTTGAAGAATTTTAATTAAAGATTTTTCATCTAAATCCTCTAACGTGGCTATCATCGGTAACCGGCCAATAAACTCTGGAATAAGTCCATACTTTAATAAGTCTTCAGGCTCTAAACCCTTCATCCATTCCCCGGTTTTTTTTTCTTGGGAGTCTTTTACATCAGCACCAAAGCCAATCGAAGTTCCTTTGTCTCTTTGAGATATGATTTTATCCAAACCAGCAAAAGCTCCTCCACAAATAAATAAAATATTGGTTGTATCTACTTGTAAAAATTCTTGTTGTGGATGTTTTCTACCACCTTGTGGGGGCACACTGGCAATAGTTCCTTCCATAATTTTTAATAAAGCTTGTTGAACACCTTCTCCAGACACGTCTCTAGTAATTGAGGGGTTCTCTGATTTTCTACTAATCTTATCTACTTCATCAATGTAAACTATACCTCTTTGAGCCTTTTCTACATTATAATCTGCCGCTTGAAGTAATTTTAAAATTATATTTTCTACATCTTCACCAACATAACCAGCCTCTGTAAGAGTCGTTGCATCTGCCATGGTAAATGGGACATCTAAAATTCTAGCAAGAGTTTGTGCTAATAAAGTTTTTCCACAGCCCGTTGGACCAACCAAAAGAATATTTGATTTTGCTAATTCTACATTTTTACTAGTTTTATTTTCATAGTTAAGTCTTTTGTAATGGTTATGAACAGCTACTGATAAAACTTTTTTTGCGTGTAATTGTCCAATTACATAATCATCTAAAACTGCACAAATTTCTTTTGGCGAAGGTAAACCATCTTGGTGTTTAACCAGTGTATCTTTGCTCTCTTCTTTTATAATGTCCATACATAACTCAACACACTCATCGCAAATGAAAACTGTAGGACCAGCTATAAGTTTTCTTACTTCATGTTGACTCTTTCCGCAGAAAGAACAGTAAAGAATATTTTTATTATTTGTGCTCATAATTTTTAAAACGAATCAATTTAATTACTCTATTATAGAAGACTCATACTAATCAAGTTTCGAATATCGGTATTTCAATATATTGTGTTTTAAGATCTTTTTTCTACAACTTCGTCTATAAGACCAAAAGATTTGGCTGTATCTGCAGTCATAAAATTATCTCTTTCTAAAGCAGATTTTATTTCATCAACTGATTTATTTGTATGTTTAGAATAAATTTCGTTTAACCTTTTCTTTAACGATAAAACTTCATTAGCATGAATTTCAATATCTGTTGCCTGTCCTTGAAAGCCTGCAGATGGTTGATGGACCATTATTCTAGAATTTGGTAATGAAAATCTTTTACCTTTAGTTCCTGCTGCTAGCAAAAAAGATCCCATTGATGCTGCCTGCCCGATGCATAAAGTTGAAATATCAGGTTTTACATATTGCATAGTATCGTAAATTCCTAAACCAGCTGTGACTAATCCTCCAGGACTATTTATATATAAGTAAATTTCTTTTTTTGGATCCTCTGCTTCTAAAAAAAGTAATTGTGCAGTTACTAAAGAGGCAACATTATCATTTATCTGACCTGTTAAAAAAATTATTCTTTCTTTTAAGAGTCTTGAATAAATATCATAAGCTCTTTCACCTTTACTTGATTGTTCAACAACCATAGGTACTAGATTGCTCATTTGTTCAAATATTTTATTTGTCATAAGTTGATTCGTTTTACTTATACAACTTGAGATTACTTTTTGCTAACTTTTTTTGATTTTTTAATTGATGATTTAATTTTTGAAGGTTTTGGCTTGGTTTTCTTCTCTATAGATTTTTTTACTTCAACTTTTTTTTCAGGTTTTCTTTGATCTTTGAGTTCTTGGTCAAGCTGTTGTTTTTGTGATTGTTTTAAAATTTTTTCAGCTTCATCTTTTGAGATTTCTTTTTTATTAGCTTTAGCTTTTTCTTTAATAAGACTCATTATTTTATCTTCATAAACTGTACCTCTTAGACTTGCTAAGGCAGATTGGTTTTTTTGATAAAAATCCATTATCATTTTTTCTTGTCCTGGCATCATTCTCAGCTGTTTTTGAACCTCAGCTTGAAGCTCTTGTTCAGTTACTTTAATTTTGTTTTGTTCACCAAATTCATTCAAAACTAAACCAACTTTAATTCTTTTTTTTGCAATTTCCTCAAAATTTTTTCTGCTTTTTTTAGCATCATCTTCTGACATACCTTGTGAAAGAACTTTAATTTCCTCTTCAATTAAATTTGAAGGTATCTCGCTTACTTTAAATTTTTCTAGTTCTTTTAAAATTTGATTTTTAGAAAGTCTATCTAGCGAATTTTTATATTCATCATTAATCTGTTTTGATATTAAAGTTTTAAGATCATTTAAATCTTTAGCACCTAAATTTTTTGCAAATTCATCATTAATTTTTACTTCCTCAGGATTTTTTATTTCTATAATTTTACATTTAAATTTTGCTTTTTTATTTACTAATTCTTTTTCAGGAAAATTTTCTGGCAAGATTGCTTCTACAGTTTTTTCATCTCCCTTTTTAACTCCAATTAATTGTTTATCAAAACCTTTTAAAAATAAATCTTTACCTAAAGTTAATTGAGTATTTTTTCCTTCATTTCCTTTAAAAGGTTTTTCATCTACAGTAGCTGTATAATCAAATATTACCAAATCAGTTTCTTTTGCTTTGGCGTCGGCCGATGCCTCTTTAAAATTAGGTTGATTTTTTGCAATCTCTTTTATTCTTTTGTCTGTTTCCTTGTCATCAATTTTTACTGAATATTCATCAAATTTTATATTTTCAATAGACTTAACTTCTATTTTAGGTAATTCTGTTACAGATATTACATACTCTAAATCTTTATCTTCTCCGTACGTTTTAAGGTCTAATTTAGGTTGACCTGCTGGCTTAATCTTATTTTCCTCTAAAACTTTAGTTGTTGTATCTTTAAGAACTTTATCTAAAACTTCGTTAAAAACGGCTTGACCAAATTGTCTTTTTAATACTTCTCTTGGAACTTTTCCGGGTCTAAATCCTTTTAAGTTTACGGTTCCTTTAATTTCTTCATATTTTTCATCAAGGTAAGAATTCATAGTTTTTTTATCTATGAACACTTTAAAGTCTTTATCTAAACCTTTTTTATTTTCTACTGTAACTTTCATAAATTTTATTAAATGGTAGGGCGAAAAGGACTCGAACCTTCACATGTTGCCATATTGGTTCCTAAGACCAACGCGTCTACCAATTCCGCCATCGCCCCACAAATTTAATGGTTTTATATATTATTGAAACTATTTGTCCAACGACATTTCTTGTAAATTCATTTATTTTTCCTTAATAATCTATTGATTCTAAAATGATTATATCGCCTTGTATTAGTATTTGTAAAACAGATCCTTCAACAGGATTTTGTTATGGATGTGGAAGAACAATAGAAGAAAGAAAAATATGGAAAAATAATGAAACTACTGACCAGTGGAAAAAAGATAATATTACTGAAATAAAAAAAAGACTTACTGGCTGGCAATTGAAAAGTTTCGAAGAGTCGTATACACATAAAATAAATAATGGTATTTCTCTTTTTAAAAAAAATTTAAAAAATGAAAAATAGCTCTAAAGTAATAATTATTTATGTTATTGGCCTGATATTTGGAGCGCTGGTTTTAGATATATGGAGTGCAGATACAAGTATTTTTAAAGCTCTTTTAGGTCTTGGATGGACAGCTTTACTTTTAATAGGTTTGTTTTTTGCAGAAAAAAATGAAAAAAATTAAATTTTTAATTTATATTTATTTTATTTTTTTACCTCTTCAGAATTTAAAATCGGAAATCATTATCTTAAGTAAATGTAATGATGAGCAAGACGAATTTTTAAAAAATGAGTATATTTTAGACTTGAACGAGTTAATAATGACAAGGAATTATGTTTACAAAGAAAAAACTTACCAGAAATACAAGATTACCGATCTAAGTGTGAAAAAATCCAATTCATATGTAAGAAATATTTATGAAGAAGATGGAAAAATTCTAACTCATAAGCATGGATATCCAC
>CACGKH010000015.1 GCA_902573585.1 uncultured Pelagibacteraceae bacterium | reverse complement strand
TTTTTAATTTTATTTTTTAATAGTCTGTGATTAGAGAGATTAACATTATAGGTTTTTACATTTTTACTTTTTATCTCTGATTTTCTATTGATTAGAAAAAAATTATTTTTTTTATCTTTTTTAAGTTCATTAAATATTTCTTTACCTAAGCCCGATGAAGTTCCAGTTATCAATATATTCATATTGTTTTTTTATTAATAAATAATTTTAATTTCATAGCTATTTTTTTTTAAATATTATATTTAATATTATATTAAACAATTTAAAGTAACTACTTTGAAATATCCGATTCTTATAACTGGTGCTGCTGGATTTGTGGGGTCAAATTTAGTACGTTATTTTGTATCTCAAGGTATCAAAATTCATATCATCATTAAAAAAAATTCAAATCTTTGGCGAATAAAAGATTTGATGAGTAAAACTCATGTTCATTATTCTGATTTAAACAACAAAACGAATATAAAAAAAATAATCAAAAAAATTAAACCAAAAACTATTTTTCATTTAGCAACTAACGGTGCTTATTCTGATCAAAATAATCTTATTAAAATAAAAGAGTCAATTTTTGATTCAACATTTAATCTTATAAATGAATGTAAAAAATATAAGTTCAACATATTTATTAACACTGGTTCTAGCTCAGAGTATGGTTTTAAGAATAAGAAAATGAGAGAAAGTGATGTTCTCGTTCCCAATAGTTATTATTCTGCATTTAAAAGTTCGGTATCTTTATATTGTCAATTTGAAAGTATAAATTCTAATATTCAAATAGTTACAGTTAGACCTTTTCATGTTTATGGACCGTATGAGAGACCTGATAGATTAATTCCTGTTTTAATAAAAAAAATGTTATCTAATAAAAGTATAAGTCTCGTTTCTCCAAAAATATCTAGAGATTTGATCTATATTGATGATTTAATTAGATTTTATATAAAAATTGCAAATAAAAAAAATTTAATAGGAGAAATATTGAATTTAGGAAGTGGAAAAAGATATACAATAAAAGATATTTATAATTCTTTAAAAAAATTAACAGGTTATAAAAAAATAAATTTGTGGAACACCATGAAGAATAGAACATGGGATCAGACTATATGGTATGCAGACATGTCTTATGTTAAAAGAAAAATAAATTGGATGCCAAAGGTAAATTTGAGTAATGGCTTAGCTAAAACTCTTAATTGGCATAAAGATTTTTATAATGAAAAAAAAAAATAAATTATTAGATAAGATTAATTTTATTGCAAAAGATCTAAAAAAAAAAATTTTAGATATTTCATTTAAAAAAAAAGCTCATCACATTGGATCATGTTTGTCATGTATAGACTTACTATGTGCTTTATATTTTGGATTTATGAAAATAGATAAAAAAAGAATATATAAAAATGATAAATTTATAATGAGCAAAGGTCATGCAGCTCTATCTTATTATCTAGTTTTAATGAAACATAAATTTTTTTCAGAAAAATTTCTTATGAATGAATATTTAACTGACAATGGAAAGTTAGGTGGTCATCCTGATATGAATATGAAATTAGGTATTGATTTTTCATCAGGATCTTTAGGTAATGGAATTTCAGTAGCAGCTGGTATGGCTTATGCTTTTAAGGAAGATAAAAAAAATAATAAAGTTTTTGCATTAATAGGTGACGGGGAATGTAATGAAGGAATTGTGTGGGAAACAGCATTATTTGCTGGTCATCATAAATTAGAAAATTTGTTTGTAATTATAGATTACAATAAATTACAAGGTTTTGGTTCAACAGATAAAATTTTAAATTTAGAACCTCTTAAGTCAAAATTTGAGAGTTTTAATTGGAATGTTATTCAAACTGATGGTCACGATATATCTAAAATTTTAAGATCTTTAACACAACTCAACAATAAAAAAAACCGACCCAATTTACTTATAGCAAACACAACTAAAGGAAAAGGTGTTAAGTTTATGGAGAATAAATTTGAGTCTCATTATGAAGTTTTAAATGAGAAAAAATACAACTTATCAATTAAAAATTTAAATTAAAATTTTATGCGTTTTGTTTTTGTTAATGAATTAATAAATTATTCTAAGAAAAATAAAAATATATATTTGATAACCTCTGATTTAGGGTACAGAGCCTTTGAAAAATTTGCCAAGTTATTTCCAAAAAGATTTATTAATGTAGGAGTTTCTGAGAATAATATGATTGGTATTGCAGCGGGTATGGCAGCCAGTGGAAAAAAAATTTTCGTATATTCTATATTGCCATTTGTAGTTTTTAGATCATTAGAGCAAATTAGAAATAATATCGTTCATAACAATTTAGATGTTAATATTATTGGTGCTGGAGGTGGTTTCAGTTATAATGTTCAAGGAATCTCACATAATACATCTGAAGATATTTCAGTTTTAAGATCGTTACCAAATTTGTCTATCCATAATCCAGGATCAAGATTAGAGGCAGAGTTTGTTTTGAAATCTATGTTTAAAAATAACAAACCATGTTTTGCGAGACTAGGTAAGGCTCCAGAAATTGATTTTTATAAAAAGAAAATTAATGATGTTAAAGACTTAATTATAACTAAAGGAAACGATCTAACTATATTTACTACAGGAAATATTTTGGAAAATGTTTACAAAGCGGTTAAAAATCTTGAAAAAGTTAAAGGTTATAAGATTAAATTAATAAGTCTTCCAACTTTAAAACCTGTGAATGAAAAATTTATAATAAAAAGTATAAGCACTTCAAAAGTTCTTTCGATAGAAGAGAATATTAATATAGGCGGGCTTGGATCAATTATAGCCAGTTCTTTATTTAAGTATAAGAAAAATAAAAGAATTCATTTTCAATCTCTTTCTTTAGAGGATATTATTCATAATAAAATAGGATCGCAAAATTACTTAAGAAAGATAAACAAACTGAATATTGAAAATATTAAAAAGATTATAATAAAATTTTTACGTGAAAAATATTAAAGAATTAACATTATCGGCTGTCATTGCTTGTTACAAAGATGAAGAGGCAATTCCAATAATGCACAAAAGATTGACTGAAGTATTCAAAAAAATTGGATGTGGCTATGAAATAATATTTGTTAATGATGGAAGTCCAGATGATTCAGAAAAAATTTTAGAGGAAATTTGTTCAAATGACAAAAATACTACTGCAATATTTCACTCAAGAAATTTTAACTCTCAAAATGCTTTTACATCAGGTATGAAACAAGCAATAGGTGACGCAGTTATTTTATTAGATGGCGACCTTCAAGATCCTCCAGAATTAATTGAGGATTTTTTTAAAAAATGGAATGAGGGTTTTGATGTTGTTTATGGCTCAAGAGTTAAGAGAGAAGCTACAGTATTAATGAATTTTGCGTATAAAACTTTTTATAGATTGTTTAATAAATTTTCATATTTAGAAATACCTTTAGATGCAGGAGATTTTTCATTAATGGACAGGAAGGTAGTTGATGCTATTAACAACACAACTGAAACTGATCGTTTTATTAGAGGTCTAAGAGCCTGGGTTGGATTTAAACAGATCGGTGTACCTTATAAAAGAGAGGAAAGAAAATTTGGAAAATCAACTAATAATTTTTTAAAAAATTTAAACTGGGCAAAAAAAGGTATTTTTTCTTTTTCATATTTTCCATTAGAGTTTATGTCCTTATTTTCATATTTTATTGTTACTCTTTCAGCAATTGCTTTAGTTATTTATATTATATTTTATTTTCTCTATCCAGGTGCTCCAAAGGGCATTACAACTTTGATAGTTCTTGTTTTATTTATTGGAGGAATACAACTTTTATCTATTAGTATTTTATCTGAATATATTGGGAAAATTTTAGAAGAAACTAAAAAAAGACCTCTTTATATTGTCAAAAAAATTTTAAATAATAAGAAAGATAAAAACTAATTATTAATTGTATTTTTTTAGTTTCCTACTTTAATAGTAAAGATTAATTCTTTTACTTTTTTACCATTTTTATTTCCAACTATTCTCACTTCAGCCCCTACATTTGGAACAAAAAGTAGATAGGTAAAAGTATTATCACCATTGATTATTTCTTCTTCTTCATTAATTATAATTTGATCTATTTTACCCTCTTGAATAGCTCCACTAATAGAGACTGTTCCTTCAGCATCTACTAGTATCAATTTTCCTTCTTTTGCCCATTTAGGTTCATTAATTTCGATTAATTTAGGACCAACTTTTACAACAGTATCCTCTGAGTCTTTTTTGACTACATATTTAGACTCTATATATCCTTCAGCACATATATTTTCTTTTCTAATTTTTACTCTTGAGAAATTTTTATTTTTTGTTGAAACTGCATAAAATAACATCTTTTCACCTTTTTTAATTTCAGCAATTACATTCGAATTTTTATCTGCATTCATATAAATTTTAGTTTTTCTAGATGATTTATGGTTAAAAGGTAAATCTCCACAATCACCAACACCTTTTAATTTTTCAACATTTTCTTGATTTTCTTTTTCTAACTTTTCCAGGCGTTCTATAGCACAAATTTCATCTAATTTACAAAGTCGATGCATAGCTCGCATTTGTTTACATATAAATTTTTCTCCAAAATTTCTATTCTCTGGTAATTTACATGTTTCTTTTTCGTGCTCTTTACCATTAATTTTGTGCGCATAAGCATCGTTTGAATGAAAAACAAAAATTAATGTTGAAACTAAAAATAAATTTAAAATTATTAATTTAATTTTTTTTTCCATAATTATTTATTTAATAATTCTTTTATATGATCTGCAGAAACTGCAATATTTTCAGCCGCAGTGTCAGATATTAAAGTGTTTAGTCCTATAATATAACCATCTTTATCAAACAAAGGTCCCCCTGAACTACCTAAGTGAATTTTGGCACCATGAACTATAAATTTTGTATTATCATCAAAATTTCGAGCACCTAACTCTGTTGCATCTCCTAACCACTGAATATCTCCCGTTGAAGTATGACCGATTAACCCACCAGGAGAACCCATGGCTCTTACAAAACTTCCTTTTTTGAGTTTCTTAAAGCTTACAAATTTATCTATAGGTTTCATTGAAACCTTAAATAAATCTTTTGGATTATGTTTTAATATACAAACATCTTTACCTTCAGCTTTTTTAGAAACAGTTGCATTTGCCCAATCTTCACCATTTAGCAACTTAATCCACAACAATATATCTAAATCATCAGAACTCATATTCCAGTTAAATTTTTCTTTTGCAGTTTTTAGATTGTCTTTACTAGGTTCGGCCAAAGCAACATGACAGTTCGTTGCTATTTCTTTATTACTTATAATTACTCCAGATCCAGATCCAAAAGTATATTCTTCTTTTTTTGTAAAATTAGTTAAAACCATTTCTATATAAACTACTGACTCTTCTAGTTTAGCTATGTTGGTTTTGGGAGTTTTAGGAATTATTTTATCCTTAAACAAAGTTCCATCAATTGCTGCAATTTTATATTGTTCTAGACAATCATTATAACTTTCTAAACCAAATTTTTTAGTTCTTAGACATTCAAATTTAATTTTTTTTATTTGATCTTTGTTAATTTCACCATCATCTAAAATTACAAATTCGTTACCTTCTTCTATGAAATTTTTTCTGACCTCAAGTCCACAAGCTTTAGGATCAGATGAGTCCTCACATTGAATTTTGATGGCATCTCTATGACCTTTAGATAATTGACTTCCACTATCCCCACATGAAATAAGCAAAAATAGAGGTAAAATAAGAGTTAATCTTAAGCAAATATTTATAAATAAATTCATAATTATCTGGTCTTTATTTATTTTTTTTCTGAGCTTAGCTTTTATTCTTTACAGAGGGAAGTATTTAAATCTAAGATCTTCTTTTTAAAAATTAGATCATAAAGAGTATGAATAGCATTTTTGGAAGATTTTTAATGGCTTTTTTGTTGGTTTTTTTAACACCGGCAAATGCAAAGGACTCTTGTTACCCAGAATTTGAAATTTCAAAGTCTATAATATCTAATCAATCAACAGATGACGGTGAAGATAAATCAGTCTTTATATATTTTGATCAAAGTTTAAGCATGCAAGGATATACAAAGGATCAACCAGGACAAAATAATCTTTATGTAAATGTAATCGATGACTTACAACAAATAGCTGAAAATGTAGGTAGCAAAACCTATTATCATAGTTTTGGAAAAACAATTAAACCAATTAAAGAAAATAAAATTGCACAGGTAATTAAACCAGGATTTTATGAATGTACAGGTGCCGCATCTGAATGTAACAACCAAGAATCTAAAATTCATTTACCTTTTAAGATGGCAAAAGCTAATCCTGATGGAACATATATAATTGTAACAGATTTATTTTTGGCTGATAATCAATTAGTAGGCGGAACATTAGGTCAATTAACAAAACCTTTAAAGTCTATATTGAAAAAAGGTAAATCAGTTGGCATTATAGGTGTGATGAGCTCATTCAATGGAACTATATTTGATATTCCAACAAGAGAAGGTGGAACTGTATCTTATACCGAAGCACAGAAAAGACCATTCTACATAATTATAATAGGTGATCAAAAAGAAATTAACCAAGTTAAAAAAAATTTAGAAGAACAACATTTTACTAACCCAGAAGATAAATATAAATTTTCTTTAATTACAAGTACTCCAATCTTACAAAATTTAAATGATAAAAAATTAATTTCAGAAAAATCTATAAAAAATATTTCTAATGCAGAAAAATTTAAGTTTGATTATTCACCAGAAAATTTAGCAGTTTATAAACTAAATACTAATCAAAAAAGAAAACTTAATTTTTTAATCAACAACTCAGATATAATTGTTCCTGGGTCAACTGGTGTATCAAATTTTAAAATAAAAGAAACTCTGTGGGTAAGTCAAGAGCCAAAATGTAAAAATATTAATTGGAAAAAATCTAAATTTGACCAATTAAGTAAATGGGAACAAAATGAAAATAATTTAAAAATTCAAATGTTCAAAGCAGTTTCTTTAAAAAAATTATTTAGAGGAATGAGATATTTTTATGTTGGAGAAATTTATGCTGAAAAACCAGGAACCCTATCTGAGGAAACATTTAAAGAATGGTCAATTAGACCATCTGAGGCAGAAGAATTTAAAGATGGAAATCCTGTAGAGTTTAAAACACTTAACTTAACTAAAATAATTAAAATATTGAATTCTGTTGCAAACAATGAATTTGAACCAACATTAATAGCCAGTATTGCATTAGACTTTAATTTAACAAAATAAATATGAAAAATATTATTCAATCAATTACTTATTCACTTATTGGTCTAGCGACTATAAGTTGGATTGGCATATACTTAATAGTTATATCAGTAGCAGATCCTGGACCAGATAGTTATATTGTAGGTTTTTTTAGTGATAACATAATGTCAGAGGAAAGAATTCAAAATTTAGGTTTTGATAATTTTGCTGAAATTTCTACATCCTTTTTTACAAAACTTTTTTTTCATATGAATTTAACTTTGGCAATTTTAACCACATTAATGACTTTAGCATGGTGTGTAGCTAGCCATTATTTAAATATTGACTCTCCAGGAAAAGCTAAAATTTATGCTTTACACTGGTTGGTTTTCACAGGGATATTTGTTGGATTAGTTTTAGCTATAGTTTTTTATTTTACTGGAAGCACTCAGTATTCTTCAGCACAAGCAATAACAAAAGGGGGACAATTTTTATTATTAGTAATGTCATTATTAATTTATGTGCTTCCATACTACTTAGGTGTTTTGCTTGGTACAGCTCGATTTGCTAGATCTTCCGTTTTATTTGCTAACAAATTACCGGGGGGATTTTGAAAAATTTTATAATAGGAATTGGTGGAACAGGTGCTAAATGTTTAGAGCATTTACTACATAGTTGTGCAGCAGGCCTTGGGCCAAAAAACCTTTGGGCTGGAATGGTTGATCAAGATGAAGCTAACGGTAATGTAAGTAGAACAAAAATCTTACTTTCAAAATATATGAATTTAAGAAGCACGCTTAGAGATGAAGGTAAACACGATTTAGCTGAAGATAGTGATCTTTTTAAAACTAATATTATTACAAATAACGATTCTGTTTGGTTACCTATAAAAGATGCAGATCCCACTTTAAAACAGTTAATAAATTACAACTATCTTAAAGATGAAGTTAAAGGATTAATTGATTGTTTATATGATCCTGAAGAAAAAGATCAAAATTTGTCAGAAGGTTTTAGAGCAAGACCTAATATTGGGGCAGCTGCAATGCTTGCAACAACTGCTAATGAGGATGATCCTTTTTGGTCACAAATATACAAAGCCATAGATGCTGCAAGAGGTGGTGAAGAAGTAAGAGTATTTATAATAAGTTCAATTTTTGGCGGAACAGGTGCATCAGGATTTCCAAATATAGCTAGAAGAATTAAACAAATTCAAAAAGAAAAAAATGTGACATCAAACTTCCATTTGGGTGGGGCATTGATGCTTCCTTATTTTAATTATCAAGTTCCTGAAGAAAATATGGAAGGTGAATTGTTTGCAAGACCTGAGGAATTTTTAGATCAAACAAAAGGAGCGCTTCAATATTATTCTAAATTATTTGAATATGATAAAATTTTTGATCAAGTCTATGTAACAGGATGGGATCCATTATCAAAACTAGCTAATTTTAAAATGGGTGGAAATTTACAAAATAATCCACCTTTATTCCCTGAGCTTTATGCAGCTTTAGGTGCTTTAAAATTCTTTAGTGAAGATAATAAAATTAATGATACCCAAGAGATATTTCATATTGGTAAAAATGAAACGTCAGATATTTTGTGGAGCGATATTCCAAATGTGTCTGCAAATTTAAATTCAAAAGAAAGTTTATCAAAACTTATTAGGTTTGCTTTTTCTTATAACTGGATGTATGGCCCAGCATTAACTGGGAGTTGGAGTAAAATTAAAAAATATCAAAATGAAAACTGGTTTAAAAGATTAATTTACAAAAATACCTACAATGATGACTCTAAAGCTTGTGAAATAGGGCACGAACATAATCAAGAAATTATTTCTTCTATGCAAGAATATTGCCAAGATGTTCTTATTTGGATTACAGATATGCAATATTCTACAGTTGTTAATACTGATCAAAAAATGGATTTAATTGCTGCTGAGTTTTTCTCAGAGTTTTCAGCTAAAAATACTTCTAAGAGAGTAAACATAAAAGAAAAACTAAATTCATCTGAAAAAAATCAATTTAATACATTAATCAATGACAGTAAAAATTTAAAACTTTTAAATATAATGAGTAACATTTGTTACAAAAAAGTTAATAGGGATCAAAAGGGTTTAGGTGTCTTTATGGATATTCTCTTTAGATCATGTGAGCAATAATTATGGTTAGAAAAGTATTACCGCCGTTAAATGATCAGAACCAAGTTCCAAATATAGCTAGTTCTGGTGAGTGGAAAGCAGAAGATGCTACATTTTTAAATAAATTAGCTAAGGGTCTAAAAATGGGTGGTGAAGAAGTGGTATCTGCTGCAGATATCAATTCAGTTCCAGATGTGTGGGCAAGAGTTCTAATTGTTAGAAATGGCTTAGTTGATGGTAGTAAATCTATAGTTGATGAGTGGAGAGGAACATTGGCTTTATTGGCTTTAGCTCCATACTATAAACATATCTATGACTTGAATTCAAACATCGTAAACATTCAAGATATTAAAAATAATCCTTATACGGGTGGTACACCAGCAGAGTCAAATTACGCTCACATTGGTAAGATTTTATTTGATGTAATTCCTAAAGATACAATGGCTCAAGGTCAAGATTGGAATGCTATTGGTGTTTTAAATTTTAACAAAAAAGCAATCGCAGTAATTAATCCATACACTATGGTTGCAGCTGCACGAGATTACACATCTATTGAAAGTATTAGAAAATTACCTTGGTATGAGGATGGATTTTTAAAAGATCCTTGTAACGCTAAAGACATGAGAAACGAGCAGTATGCAGTCTTATCTCATTATTTAGGCAATCTTATTACAGGAGTTCAAGGGCTTGGAGCATCTAATATGGAAGTATTTAACGCTGTAATTGGAAGACTTCAGGAATTTAAAAGTTCTTGTGATGCAAAAGTAGGAAATGTAGAGTTTTCTAGCTGGACACCAACTAAAGTGAACTTGAACTTACCAGCTCAACCTGTTTATGATCGTTTAGCACAAATCTTTATTGGAGCTACAGATCAAAATGCTAAATTTGATTGTGGTTTAAAAATTAGACCAGAGTTTGAAGATCAAATTAAAGGCGGAATATTTGCAGACTTTAGGGTTGCTCAATCAACAGGAAAAACTTTATCTGATATTAGAGTGTGGAATAATTATTCTCTTAACTCTTTAAGACAAGACGAAAACCTTTCTAAAACATTAAAAACTGAGTGTGAAAAAGAGGGTTATATATATCTAACCCCAGAAACAATATTCACTGAAAAACTTGTAGTGTTCGCAGGAGATAATAGAAAACTAAAAGAACATTCAAGTGATGGTAATCAATTTGCTTATCCAGTTAACAGTGCATTGTTAATGTTTATGGATCCAAAATCTTTATCGACAAACTGCGTAGTCTCACCAGATGGAGATAATTATAAAGTAGTTATTTATTTAGAGTTTGTAAGTGAGAAGGGTAACACAATGAATTATACTTTAGAAAAAATTTATAAAGCTAAAGATGTAGTTAAAAACAGAGGTGTACCACTTGGATTTAGTGTTTGGCCTGATATTAAATTTGAAAATTGGGATCAATATTTCTTTTTCTACGATGGAAATGCTCAAGTAAATATTTTACCTAAAAATATTTTTGCAGTAAGAGATATTAGAAATAAATTAGAGAGCTTGACTGGAGATGATAAAGTAAAATTCATTGATAACATGATGCATTCTCATCAAGTAATTGGTGAGGAAATTCCAATTCAGCAGACAACTGCAGTCACAGAGCTAAGAACATTAAGATCATCACCAGAAGCTATTCTTTGTAATGTTGCAACACAATCAGGCGGTAAATCTTACACAGAACATAATAAAAGAGTTGATGTTGGTTTAATATTATTTCCAGATGCACAAGATGTTCAAGAAACAAGTAATCAGTGGTCTGTCGGTATAGACTTTGGTACCACAAACTCATGCGTATATTTCAAAGAGAATAAAGAAAATCCTAAAGAATTAAATTTTAAAAATAGAATAAATCTACCTTATGAACCTGGAACTGATGAAGAAGAGATTGAAGAAGTTATGCAGGCTCATAAAGAGTTTGTACCAAGTAGATTAGTTACAATTCCTTTTATGACAATTTTAAGAGAAAGAACATATAAGGAGTCGACGGTTGAAAATTTACCTTTTAGAAGTAATTTTATTTATTATGTAGACCAGGTTTTATATGCGATCCAAGATTTACCAGATGATAAAAGACCACTTAAATTCAATCTTAAGTGGGATGAGGCTGAGCAAAGTCGAACAAAAGTACAATATTTTATTTCGCAAGCAGTATTACAAGCCGCTGTAGAAGCTGCAGCAAATGGGGTTAAAAGAGAAAATCTAGCTTTTAATTTTTCTTATCCTGAAGCGTACAATACGGATCACTTAAGAGCTTTTAAAAGGATAACAAGAAGAGCGGTTAATATTGGTTTACATGACGAAAAATATAAGACTCAAGAAAAAACAGGATTTGAAACTGAAAGTATCGCCAGTGCTTTATATTTTGCAAAAGGACAAGAAGTACCTTTTACAGAAAATGTAGTCACTATTGATATAGGAGGCGGAACCTCAGATTTATCAATTTGGCAAGATACTAAACTGTTATGGAGAAACTCATTCAAACTAGCTGGTAAAGATGTTTTAATAAATTATCTAACTAATAATTTAACATTGATTAAAGAAATCAGTGGAAATGACGACTTACTATTAGAAAGCTATCAAACATTACAAAGTATTAGAACCAATAAAGCAAAATTAGCAAATGGAATAGAGTTATTAGTTAACAGCCCACAATTTGGAGAAGCGTTTAAAAAGAAATTTGATATTTTTAGTGGGAAAGAAAAAGGTAAGGAACTTAAAGACTTAACAGAGTTAGCTTTGTCAGGAATTCTTTACTATGTTTCGCAAGTTCTAAATCATTTAATTGAAAATGGAGAATTTCAATCTGGAGCAGGCAAATCTAAATCTCTTAGAATTTGTTTAGGTGGAAAAGCTAGCACTTTATATAAAGTTGTGTTTGAGGATAGTGAAGATCAAGAAAGCTTATCTAAAATGGTTTCTAAAGTAACTAATGGAATTTTTACTAGCATTGGAATTGTATTTACAGACACACCAAAACATGAAGTTTCGTATGGTTTACTTGTAGATAAAACCGGTGCAACTGATCTTGATTTAACTGATAGGTCTCATGAAACAGTTTTGGGAGAAGATATTGTAGTTGGTAAAGATAAAATAGGAACAGTTTCAGGACTTAATAAAGTAATAGATAGTGCATGGCGTGTTAAAGATATCTCACAACTAAAGACATTTTTAAAATATTTACAAGCTTACTCAAAAATACCAGTCAAACTTACTAAGAAATTTGAGGGGGATTTAGAAGGAAAAATTAATGCAGAATTAAAAAATGGCCAAGCTAGGGCGCAAGATCTTAAAAAGAATATGCAATCAGTTGAAGGTGACGATAGTTTAGCAGAACTTCAAAAAACTTCTTCAATTATTGAACCAGTATTTATTCAGGGGCTTAAACAAGTAATTAATGAAGTCACAAGTGGAAAATTAAAATTTAAATAGTAATGTATAAAAATTTTAAAACAATTTTATTAACTTTATCAATATTTATTTTTTCAATAAATCATAATGTTTTAGCATTTCATAAAGAGGGAAATTCTCAAACAAAAATTGAAATTACAGAAGGGTTAAAAAAAAAAGATGTGCAAACAAAATATTGCACATCTAGTGTAAAAAAAATAATCATTACTGAAGAAATAATTGACAAAAGTGAAAATAAAACCATAGAAGAAAAATTAGAAGAATTTGATGCTGACAATCAAAAAACATTAATTAAAAAGGAATATTTTGATATAAGGTCTTATCATTCAAATAAAGCAGAACCGTTCCGAGGTTCATTAGATATAGAATTAATTAAAGATCTAAAACTAATTGATGCAACAACTCCTTTTTCAAACGTTCTAAGCTTTTATTGTATTCAAAGTTTACCAGAAGATAGTTCTAAAATAATTTACAAATTGAATGAAAAAGTAAAAAAACTTTATAATCAATTAGCTACAGATAATGGACTTACGAAAGCCTCTGATCCTATTGGAGATGAGATTTATACAATTGGAATAATAAACTTAGATAGAGAAAACCTTATATATTCAAAAGCTCAATTTATAATAGATGAGGAGAATAAAAGAAAAAAAGCTGCTGCAAAAAAAGCTGAACAAAAAAAGAAAGCCCAAGAAGAAAAGAATTGGATAGCTGAAAACAAACAACCGCTCTTGGATAAAATTGATAAAAAAATTAATGGATTTGATGATAAAATTTCAAAAGTAAATAATGATTATAAACAATTAAAAATTGATTACGAAAATTTTGAAATATATTTTAAGGAAAAAATAATAGAGGTTGAGGATTTATTAGAGGATGTAGATAGGTCTCAAAGTGAGTTAAAAGAAAAAGCTAAAGAGCTTAGATCAGCAAAAAGAGAATTTCTATCAGAAAATATTTTAGATGACTTTAAGAATAAATTTAAGGCAACAAAAAGAGTAAAAGCTAAAAATTTCAAAGAGTATAAAGAATTAGAAAAACTAAGAGATGCCGTAGCTAATGCAAAAAATAAGAAGAAATTTACAAAAAAGAACAAAGGTTTTTTTGATAGGTGGGAAATATTACAGACCTCAAAACTTAATATTAAACAACAAGATAAAATTGGAGCCTTAAGTTTAGAAATTAAAATAGCTAAGTCTGATATTGATAATAAAATAGATGGTTTAATTTTAGAAATTCAAAATTTAGAAGAAGAATTTGGAAGTAAACTACCATGGAACTTAATTATAATAGGAATTGTTGTATTAATAATTATTATTGGTGTGGGTACTTATGTTTATTTAAACAATAGAAGAATACAAAAATTACAAGAAGAGGCAGATAAAAAAGTAGGTTCATTAAAAAGTGACTTAGAGGGTAGATTAAAAGATACCTCTGAGCAAATTAAATCTGTTGGAAGAGCAGCAGCCAGATCAGGACAAACTGGAGCTTCACAACAAGATCAAGTTGTTAAAGAAGAACCTAAAACACAAGAGGAAATTATAGCTGCAAAATACGATGAATTAGTTTCTGAATACAAAGAGGCTTTAGATGATTTTGCTAAAGTTGCTAAGTTTAAACAAAAGTGGAATGGTTTAGCTTTAAGCAGAAAAGAACGGCAAGATGGGACTAAAACTATTTTAATTAGTTCGCCAAGAGCATTTGAAAAGGCAGATATATGGTGTGTAACTTTTAGTGATAAATATTTTGCATTTGCTGGATCTACTGTGAGATCAAACATGGCGACTTATATGAATTTAGATTTTGAAAGAGCTAGTAGAGAATTTAAAGGTGTGTTTTCTATTTCAACTGGAACTAATTATACATGTGAACCATCTGTTTTAAGAAAAGGTGGTGCTGGATTTGTAGTTGAAAGAGCAGGAAAAATAGTTTTCCCAACTTAATATGATTTATAAATTTATAGATAATAATGGATCAGAAATTTCAGTTAATTCCTTAGAAAGTTTACAGGGGTTGGTTGATAGTGATACTATTAATGAAAGCACTAAAGTAAAAGCTGGATTAAGAGGGAAGTGGACAACAGCATCAGAAATAGAGGGGTTGAGCTTTATTAAAGAAGAAGAAATTCAAAATACACCAGAACCAGAAGAAGATATAAAATCTTTTATTACTCAGTCAGAAAGTTCTACTGAAAAAGAAGAGGTTGAAAAAGTTAAAGAGAGAGTTGTAACAAAAAAAGTAGAAGAAAAAAATTATGATGAGGAAAATGAAGCAGTACGTGAAGCTTCTGAATATCAAAATAATGAAAGTTCAAATGACACCTCTGATTATTATACAGAAAAATTTGATAAAACTGAAAATATAAATAATGACAGTCCAAGTATAAGTTTTAAAGACTCATGGAGAATTTGTTTAAGTAAGTTAACAGATTTTTCTGGAAGAGCTAGCAGGGCTGAATTTTGGAAATTTTATTTAAGTTTTCTTGTTTTATTTATTTTAACATTATTTGTAATTTTAGTACTTATTATAATGGCAAATCCTAATATTTCTGATGGAGCTTTGGATATTATCACTTATGTTTTTTCTATACCTGCAGGTTTATTTACTCTTTCAGCAACCGTGAGAAGATTACATGATACAAACAAGTCAGGTTGGTTTGTCTTAATAGGTATAATTCCATTCTTAGGTTTGGTTCTTTTAATTTTGCTTATTTTACCAAGTGATGAAGGAAAAAATAAATATGGAAAAAATCCTTTAAAATAAAAAAAATTTACTTATTGCTCTTGTTCAATTATAAATATTAGCATAAACACTGATGAAATTCATTAATGCCCTCGTGGTGAAATTGGTAGACACAAAGGACTTAAAATCCTTGCCGCTTGCGGAGTGCCAGTTCGAGTCTGGCCGAGGGCACCATCTTCATAATAAAATATCCTTAATAAAATTGTGATAGATTTATTTAAATATTCAAATCGTAATAAATTTTTTAGTTTTATTATTCAAAATATTTTTAAACTTGATAATAAGAATTTGTCTAAACCTTTTTTTTATAAAAAGAATATTAATTTAGAGTTTAATAATGATTTTTTTTATGATTATTTAAACAATAATAAAATTACTAAATGGAGCGGTCAAAATCCAGGTGAACATTATCAATCAAATCATGATCTACAAAAATTAGATAATTTAAAAAAATCAATCAAACTACTAGAAAAATATTTAAACACTGAAATTAAAGGTAAAATTTTTGAAAATTCTAAAATTGGTCGTTTCAAAATAAAGAGTCTTTGGTTTACAATTCAAAAAGCTAACCAAGGTCATTCAAAGCACAATCATCCAAAATCTTTGTTAAGTGGTGTTTATTACCATCAAGTAGATGAAAATAACGGAGGTGAATTAGAAATATTTTCTCAAGAAAAAAAAATTGAGTATTCACCAAAAAAAAATGATCTTATTATCTTTAATTCAGAAACATTTCACTCAGTAAAAGCTTACTATGGTAAAAATGATAGAATTGCAATTGCTTGGGACGCAATTTATACTCTTTAAATATGGGAATTTTAAAAACTTTAAAACGTAAATTTTTAAAATTTAATAATTCATTTTCAAATAATTTAAAAATTTCCAATGAAAATATTATAATCACAGGAGCCAATTCTGGAATTGGATTTAATTTGGTAAAAATTTTAGGCAAATGTGAAAATAACATTTTGGCATTAGTAAATTATAATGATGATGAGATCATTAGTGTTAAAAATGAAAATATTAACATTATAAAATGTAATTTTTCTAATCCGGAAAATATCAACAACTATTCTGATAAAATTAAAAATTTTAAACCAAGTATTTTAATAAATTGTGCCGCTATATTTGGTCCTGAAAACCAAAATTTTAATGATATAATTATAAAGGAATTTAATACTATAATGAATATAAATGTTTTGGCTCCTTTGACCTTAATTCAAAATTCTCTAAAAGGTAAATCCTTAAAACAAGTTGTAAACATTTCTAGTTTAATGGGTAGTATGTCTAATTGTAATGGAGATTTTTATTTATACAGAAGCTCAAAATCTTTATTAAATTCAATAACAAAAAATATTTCATTTGATATAGATCAAAAGATAAATATTTTTTGTCTACATCCGGGCGATGTAAAAACAAAAATGAATACTGGAGGTTTAATTTCCCCAGAAATAGCTGCTCAAAAAATTATTAATATTTGTTCGCAAAATAACTTAAATTATCGTGGTAAATTTATAGATACTAATGGAAATATATTAAGTTGGTGATACAAAATCATGATGTCAAAATTACAAATAATTTCAGACAAAAATAAAAGATCCTCAAAGATAAAATTATTATTATTAAAAAAATTAAATAAATCTAAAATCATTTTACCAAATACTATTATTGTGATTGGCGGTGACGGTTTCATGCTTCAAACATTAAAAAAAAATAAGAATTCTAAAAAATTATTTTATGGTATCAACTCAGGCAATTATGGGTTTCTAATGAATAAATTTTCATCGAAAAATATAATTAAAAATCTAACAAAAGCTAATATGATTACTATTTCTCCATTAGAGATGATAGTTAGGAATAGTAAAAATCAAATTAAGAAATATTTGGCAATTAACGAAGTTTCGATATTGAGACAAAGCAGACAGGCAGCCTCATTATCTATTAACTATGGATCAATACAATTAATAAAAAAATTAGTTTCTGATGGAGTATTGGTTTCTACTCCTGCTGGAAGCACAGCTTACAATCTTTCAGTTCATGGACCAATATTAAGTTTAAATTCAAAAAAATTATCAATTTCACCAATAAGCCCTTTTAGACCTCGAAGATGGAAGGGAAAAATAATAAGCGATAAATCAAAAATAAAAATTAATAATTTAAATCCTAAAAAAAGACCAATCAGTGCTGTTGCTGATAATATTGAAGTAAGAAATGCAAAGCATGTTATTGTTAGCACAAATAAAAAAATCAAATTTAATTTGCTGTATGATAAAAATAGAAGTCTTCAAAAAAAGATTAAGATTGAACAATTAAGGAGGGAAACCTCTTAATGGTGCCCCCGCACGGATTCGAACCGCGGACCTATTGATTACAAATCGAGAGTCTTAATTCAAAAAGATAAATAGTATCAACGTTAATTGAAAGTTATTTCAAATCTATACACACTATAGGCACAGTGATAAAGTTTTAATAATGAAAAAATTTTTAAAATGGATAATTATAGTATTTATCGGATTAGTTATTCTTGGTATTTATGGTTCAAGAGAAACTCCAGAGGATAAAGCTGCTAAAGAAAGATATAATAAAGCTAATCAATCACAAAAGGCTTGTGTTAAAACTTTAGGTGAGGGTGCTTATAGTTATAAATCTTTATCTTGGAAATTAGATAACTGCAACGTTCCAAAATGATAAAACTTTTAGGGATCGTGGTTCTGGGTTAAATGGCAACTTGGAAAGAAGATATAATTAAAGCTTTAGAAAATTTAGGTGGAGTTGCTCATAGATCTAAACTTCACGATGAAGTAGCAAGATTAAGAGATGGCAATCTTAATAATACTTGGACACAAACAATTCAAAGAGAACTAGAAACATATTCATCTGACTCTGATGCATTTTCTGGAAAAGAGGATTTATTTTATATGGCTGAAGGAAAGGGGCAGGGTGTTTGGGGTTTAAGAAATTTTAAAGATAATAATTTATTTTTTGGAGAATTAGAAAATGTTAAAGTTGGACAAATTTTCAAGGATAGAGATGAACTCTCTAAAGCTAGAGTTCACGGCCCAACAATGTCTGGTATTTGGGGAAGAGAGAGCGAAGGTGCTTGTTCAATAGTTTTATCTGGTGGCTATGAAGATGATATAGATGATTTAAATTATATTCTTTATACTGGTCAAGGAGGTCAAGACAAACCTGGTGGAAAGCAAGTTGCAGATCAAGAATACGTTAGAGGAAATAAAGCACTAGTTTTAAGTTCTAAATATGATTTGCCTGTTCGTGTGACACGAGGTCATCAAATTCCTAACGGTCCTGATAAAGGATATAGATATGATGGACTTTATTATGTTAACAAGTTTGAAAGAATTAAAGGTCAGAGTGGACACTATATTTGTCGGTTTCATTTAAGCAGTGAAAAAGAAATTGAAAAATTAGAAACTGAACTAAAACCAACTTTAAAATCAGATTATAAAAGAACAGAAAGAGCATCTGCTACTGTTAATAGATTAAAAAGAAATGTTAAACTTAGTGAAGAAATTAAAAAGATGTATGATTATAAATGTCAGGTTTGTGATATTTATTTAAAAACTCCATATGGAGGTATAGCTATTGGTGCTCACATTAAAGGATTAGGAAAACCTCATAACGGACCAGATGTTATTGAGAATATGATTTGCTTATGCCCAAACCATCACGAACAATTTGATGACTATGGGTATTATATTGACCCTGAAACATTTGAAATAAAAGGTCTAGAAAATTTTGAGGGAAAAAAAATCACAATTAATAATAAACACAAAATAGATAAAGATTTTCTAGTTTATCATTTGCAGCAATACAAAAAAAACAATTAAATGACTTCTTGATTGATACACAATCCATACACACTCTATACACAATCAAAGCACACTATAAGCACAGTCAGGATAGAAATTTAACTTTTTGAAAAAATTTAACGGTGATTTTATTGAGTGATGGTGCCCCCGCACGGATTCGAACCGCGGACCTATTGATTACAAATCGAGAGTCTAAATTTAAAAAGATAAATACTATCAAGGTTAATTGAAAGTTATTTCAAATCTATACACACTATGAACACAGTGATAAAGTTGATATGTGAAAAATATATCAGACAAAGAATTATTCAATCTTGATAAAAAAAGATTTCAAATAAAAAAAAAGGATTTCAAAGAAAATCTTAAAGAATTTTATAAGTTAAGACAAAACAAAACCTTTTCAAGAGACGAGTATGACTCTTGGAAAATGAGAGTTTGTAGCACCGATACCATAGTTAGACAGTATGGTAGTTGGGAAAATGCTTTAAAAGATGTTGGTATCCCAATTAATAAAAAACACGAATATTCAATTGAGGAACTTCTTGAACACTTTGAAAAGGTTTGGAGATGGGTTGAGCAAGCTCCATCAATTGGTGATCTTAAAAAATATAACCTTAAATTTAATACATCCGTGACGTATGACGCTTTTTCTAGAAGGTGGGGGTCTTATACTAAATTTCAAAAAATATTTAGCCTTTATAAATTAGGAGAACTTAATTTAAACGAAGTTATTCAAAAATCTAAAGAT
>CACGKH010000014.1 GCA_902573585.1 uncultured Pelagibacteraceae bacterium | reverse complement strand
TAATTCATATATACTTTGATTTTTTTGTGATTCAGCAGTCAATAACTTTATTAAATTCATTGCTAATGAAATACATGACAATTTTTTATTATTATCAAAGTAAATTGGGGAAAGAGCTTGTTGTATTTCAATTTTAAAATATCCAATCCTATTATCAGATTTTGAATTAAAATTAATGTGTAGTTTGTTGCCTATTTGAAGATAGTTTTTAATTTTTTTTGATGTGCCTCCAAAAATTAATCCTGAAACTTTACCATGTTCTTTTGTATATATTTCTGCTATTAGAGAATTTTCACTATATCTATTTTTTGATAATAAAAAACCAGTATCGTCCCAAATCATATTTTTTTAATATTTTGTAAACACAATATAGCTGCATTTTGTTCAGCATCTTTTTTAGATTTACCTTCTGCTAAATAAAATTTTGTATTTATCAGTTTAACACCAACTTTAAATAATGGTTTGTGTCTAGGACCAGTATTTGAGATTATCTTATAAACTGGCAATTTTTTAAATTTTTTTAATGAAAATTCTTGAAGTTTAGTTTTTGCATCAACTTGAGTAATAACACTTTGTTTTATATGAGAAGACCAAAAATCTAATATAAATTTTTCAACAACATTAAAACCTCTATCAAGATATATCGACCCAATTAATGCTTCACAGCTGTCTGATAACACTTTATCTTCAATAACATTATTTTTTCTTTTTGTATTAAGTGTCAGTATATATTTTTGTAAATCAAGTTTATTTGCAATTTGCAAGCATGTTTTTTTATTTACAAGAGATGCAAATTTTTTATCTAAAGCACCCTCTTTTTCATTTGGATAAATTTCCAAAAGTTTTTTAGCCATAACTAAACCTAAAACTCTGTCTCCAAGAAATTCTATTTTTTCATTATTTTTTTCTTTATCAAAACTTTTATGAGTCAAAGATTTGATTAATAAACTTCTATTTTTAAAATGTATTTTTATTTTTTTTTCTAAATTTTGATAATCTATTTTCATTAATTGATAATCTTAAAGAATCTATCAAATCTAATAGATTTATTCCATTTCCAAAAAGAAAAAATACTTCCTTGGGATTTATCAGATGAAAAAAAAATAAATCTAGCTTTTCCTACTAAATTATTTTTGTGAACATAACCTACACTAGTTAAAAACCTACTATCTTTAGAGCAGTCTCTATTGTCTCCTAAAAAAAAATAATGATCATCAGGTACAACGTATATATCAGAATCTTTGAATGAATAATTTTTCAAATAAACTGTATTATGTTTTTTTCCATTTGATAATAGTTCTTCAAAAGTAAAAACATCAATAGTTTTTTTTCCACAAAAAATTTTATCATTTTGGGAAATTCTAGACTTAAGTACTTCACTGTTATTTATATAAAGGTTTGAATCTAGGAATCTAATTTGATCACCAGGAAGACCGATTAATCTTTTAATATAATCAGTTCTGTTGTCTGCTGGTGTTTTAAAAACTACAACATCTCCTCTTTTAGGACTAGATTCAAATAATCTATCTTTAAAGATAGGGGGGCTAAATGGAAATGAATGCTTGCTATAACCATATGAATACTTAGTCACGAAAAGTCTATCTCCAACTAATAAATTTGGCTCCATTGATGATGAGGGTATATAAAAAGGTTGAATTAATAACGACCTAATTACGATAGCTATTACTAAAGCTAAAAATAAAGTCTTTATATTTTCTATAAAAAATTTTTTATCTAACATTCATTATTTGGTTTGTAATATTGTAAAAGCTACTGAATAATCTTTTTCATCAGAAATTGAAAGAAACAAATTAAATCTTTTAGTTTTAAATTTTTTAAAGATTATATTATTTATTTTCTTTGTCCTGAAAAAATAAGGTTTTCCAATTTTATCATTTAAAATTTCTATATCTTTGAAATTTAAATCATTTCTAAAACCAGTACCAATAGATTTTGCGAATGCTTCTTTTGCTGCGAACCTTTTTGCGAAATAGTTAACTTTATTTACAGTTTTCTTTGAAAGATTCACTTCATTTTTTCCAAAAGTTCTTTTAATAAAAACTTTATTGTTAATTAAATTTTTAATTCTTTTATTTTGAACAACATCAACACCAATACCTAAAATCTTCATTTTCTTTTTAATATTTTTTTAAATCTTTTAATTATAGTTTTAAGACCATAAAAAATCGACTCTCCAATTAAATAATGACCAATATTAAATTCTTTAATTTGTTTTATTTGAGTCAATAAATGAGTAGTTTTATAATCAAGTCCATGACCAGCATGAACCTCAATTGATAAATTATTGGCAAGAATTGAACATTTCTTAATTCGTTTATATTCATTTAAATAATATCTGTTGGACTTTACTAAATTTGCCAACCTACCAGTGTGAATTTCTACACAATCTGCACCTAATTGTTTTGAAATTTTTATATCGTCAAGAGAGGGGTTAACAAATAAACTTGTTCTAATATTTTTTTTTCTAAATTTTGATATAATCTTTTTTATTTGAATTTTATTTTTTTTTAAATTCAGACCACCTTCTGTTGTAATTTCTTTTCTATTTTCAGGAACTATGCAAATAAAATTTGGTTTAATCTTTAGAGCAATTTTAACTATTTTAGCATTAGTTGAGATTTCTAAATTTACAGGAATTTTTTTTATGGAGCATATTTTTTTTGCATCATTATCATTTATGTGTCTTCTATCTTCTCTTAAGTGGATTGTTATTGAGTCTGCACCTAATTTTTTAACAAATTTAGCGGCCTCAAGAGGATCTGGATGTAGCTCGCCTCGAGCATTTCTTAATGTCGCAACATGATCAATATTAACACCTAATCGCATCACTTTATAAATCTACTTCCTGGAACAGTTATTGGAATAGACTTTAAATCATCAGGCAATTTGTTAGCTTTGTAAGTTGGTACATGAATTTTTAAATGAGAAACTATCTTTTTTTTTATTTTTAAAGATTTTTTTGTTGATCTATCAATAATAGATGCAAAACCTACTAGTGATGCATTTGCCTTTTTTATTAATTTAACACACTCCATACTTGATTTACCTGTAGTTATCACGTCTTCTATAATTAAAACTTTTGACCCTTTTTTAATTTTAAAGCCTCTTCTTAGAGTAAATTTACCTTTTACACGTTCACAAAAAATAGTTTCTTTTTTTAATTGTTTACCAATTTCATAACCTATTATTATTCCACCCATCGCAGGTGCAAGAATAAGATCAATATTTTTGAAGGTTTTCTTAATTTTTTTAGATAAAGATTTACATATTTTTTCTGCTTTTGAGGGAAAACTTAACAACTTTGCACATTGGATATATTTATATGAATGTAAGCCTGAAGATAGAACAAAATGTCCCTCTAATAATGCGTCAGTTTTTTTTAAAATATTTAAGGATTTTCTGTGTGAAAGCATTTCTTTTATCTTCGTGTCTAATTATCTTAAATTTTATACCTTTTTGTTTGAGCTCTGCAATAAAATTAGTAAAGTTCTTAAGATCTCTAATAATTAATTGAAACTTAAAATTAATATAATTAGGGTTTTTGCCTGCCATCTCAAGGTTAGATATATTTAACTTATGCTCACCTATCAAAGAGCTGACATTTCCTAGTTGTCCGGGTTTATCAGGTAAAGATATCCATAATGTAGTGTTGTACTTTTTAATTCTTTCTTGTTTTTTTTCACCTCTATCATGCCAATATCTTCTTATAGCAGCTCTCGCTTTTCCTGTTTTAGTGATAGGAATCCAATGTAGAGATGGTGATTGTTTTTTTGAAGTAATAATATTTACCCTGTCACCATTTCTTAAAATTGATTGAAGCTCACTTTTATTTCCATTTATCTCGCAACCTATAGCATTATCACCAATTTTTGTATGTACTGCATAAGCAAAATCAATTGGTGTAGCGTCTTTAGGTAATTTTATAACTGAACCTTTTGGTGTAAAGCAAAAAACATTTTCTTGAAACATTTGAAGTTTTGTATACTCGTATGAATGTTCAGGGTTTTCATTTTTTTCAATAATTTCTACTAAATCTTTTAGCCAGTCGTACTCTTTCCAAGTTAAAGAATTAAATTTTTCTGAAGATTTGTATTGCCAGTGTGAAGCTATACCTCTTTCCGCAAATTCATGCATTTCTTTTGTTCTAATTTGTATTTCTATTGGTTTTTTATTTGATCCTATTACTGCGGTATGAATTGATTTATACCCATTTATTTTTGCAGAAGATATGTAATCCTTAAATTTACCAGGTATACAATTATATCTTTTATGAATAATTCCTAACGTTTTATAACAATCATCTATGTTTTCTAAAATTATTCTAAAACCAATGATGTCAGTTATTTGTTCTAATGAAACTCTTTTTTTTTGTACTTTACGCCATATTGAGAATGGTGTTTTTTCTCGTCCATAAATTTCTGTTTTAATGTTATTTTTATTTAACAAATCATAAAATTCACTAGATAAATTTTTAAATACATCTTTTTTATCTAATTTAATTTCATCAAGTCTTTTTTGAATTAATTTTCGAGCTTGATTATTAAGAATTTCAAAAGAAAGGTCTTCAAGTTCATCTCTAATTCTGTGCATTCCCATTCTGTCAGCAAGAGGTGCATAAATTTCCATAGTTTCTTGAGCTATTCTTTTTCTTTTGTCTTCTTTAAAAATAGCTTTTATTGTTCTCATATTGTGTAAACGATCAGCAATTTTAACCAATAAAACTCTTATGTCTTTTGATGTGGCTAAAATTAATTTTCTAAAATTTTCTGCTTTTGAATTTGATGTGGCTGTATTTTCTAATACTGAAATTTTTGTAACTCCATCTACAAGATCTGCTACCTCGTCTCCAAATTCACCTTTAATAGTTTCATAGGTCGCAAAAGTATCCTCAATGGTATCATGTAACAATCCAGTAGTAATTGTTGCACTATCCAGCTTTAAATCAGTTAAAATATTTGCTACTTCTATAGGATGAACTGAATAAGGGTCTCCTGAAGCTCTTTTTTGATTACTATGAGCTTTTACAGCAAAATCATAAGCTTTGTTTAATCTTTCAGGATTAAAAAATTTGTTGTAATTTTTGACTTTATTTATCAACTCTTCAGAATTTAGCATCCTCTACTATATCATCAAATTAAAATTGTTTAATAGAGGTAATATCTTTATTTGGTAATGATAATACGAGACTTTTTATATGTCTATTTGTGACAGGATGTCTCCAATGTTTATTTATTTCAAATAATGGTAGTAAAACAAAATTTCTATTATGCATACGCGGATGTGGTAAAAATATTTCACTGATTGTTTGTAGTTTTTTGTAATCTAAGATGTCAACATCACATACACGTGGGGAATTTTTATAGGTTTTCTTTCTACCTAAATTTATTTCAATATTTTTACACTTTTCCAATAATTTTAATGGTTTTAGACTTGTACTTACACTTACTACAATATTTAAAAATTTTGGATTTTTTGGATTAGGCCAAGATAAACTTTCATAATAGCTAGATGATTTTAATATATTGATATTTTCTTGTATCAATTTGGATTTAGCCTTTTCAATATAAGCTTTTCTATTGCCTAAGTTTGAACCAATACCTAGATATATTGATCTAGCTTGATTTTCTAATATATCTTGCTTTAACACGATTCCAATCTCTATTTTTTTTAACTGCTCTTTTATCAAATTGTTTTTTTCCTTTAGCTATAGCAAGCTCTATTTTTGCTTTTCCTTTTTTGAAATACATTTTTGTTGGAACTATTGTAAAACCCTCTCTTTGCATTTTACCAATAAGTTTATTTATTTCACGTTTATTAAGAAGAAGTTTTCTTTCATCTGTGGGTCTATGGTTCGAGTAACTTGCTTGTTTATATGAGGCTATGTGTGAATTAATTAAAATCAATTCACCATTTTTCTCTACAGCATATGAGTCAGCAATATTTACTTTACCGTCTCTTATTGATTTTATTTCAGAGCCTTTTAGTGAAATTCCAGCTTCTAATAAATCTTCAAAAAAATAATTAAAACTTGCTTTACGATTTAAACAAATTATTTTTAAACCAGGATTGGTTTTATTATTCATTAAATCAAATTCGCTGTCTTAAGAGTTTTTTTAATTATTTCTTTATTTTTTTCTGTTACTTTTACTAGCGGAAGCCTAACATCTTCTTCACATAGACCTAATAATTTTGCGGCATATTTTACAGGACTTGGATTGCTTTCGATGAACATTGAATTATGAATCGGTTGTAAGATGTCGTTAAGTTTTTTTGTTTCCAAAGCAGATTTCTCATCATTCATTACAGATAATTTTTGAAATTCAGAACAAAGTTTTGGTGCTATATTTGCCGTAACACTTATAGCTCCGACTCCACCTCTTTTATTAAATTCTAATGCATTATCATCATTACCTGTTAATTGAATAAAATCTTTACCCAGTTTTTTTAAAGTTTCATTAACCCTACTCAAATCTCCAGTAGCATCTTTAACACCAATAATATTTTTCAATTCATATAATCTAGCCATTGTTTCAACTGACATATCTATTACTGATCTACCGGGAATATTATAAATAATTATTGGAATTCCACATTTATCATTTATTGCTTTATAATGCTGGTAAAGACCCTCTTGAGTTGGTTTATTATAATAAGGAGTTACTATCAAAGCTCCGTTAGCACCTATTTTTTCAGCATGAGTAGTCAGTGAAATAGCTTCAACTGTAGAATTTGATCCAGTCCCAGCAAATACTGGTAATTTTCCATTACTTTCTTTAACACATAGCTCTATTACTCTTTCATGTTCATGATGATTTAAAGTTGGTGATTCTCCTGTAGTTCCTGCTGGAACTAAACCATTTGTACCATTTTTAATGTGAAAATGAATTAAGTTGATATAAGTTTCATCATCAAGTTTATCATTTTTAAACGGAGTGACTAAAGCAACATTTGAACCTTTGAACATAAATACTTATAACATAGATTATCGATTCATATAGCAAAGATTATGTCAAAAAAAATTCATATTTTTTATAGTTTTGTTTTACTCAATTACTGTAAATAACTTTGCTATATCGGAAATTATTCCACTTAAAAAACCAACTCAAACAAAAGAAGAAACTGAAAAAAAGTTATTAACAGATGTATTAAAACCACTGCCAAAACCAGTCCAAAAGACTGAAACAAAGAAAATTGAAGAAAAATCAATCGTTAAAAAAGAAAAAAAAAGTGGGTTTATTTTACCAAAAAAAAAACCACTGATAGCAGGGTCTACAAAAACAAAAGAAGTTAAAATATCAAAATATTACAATAAAAAAGATTTTAACATCGCGGATAAAGCAATTTCTGAAATGAAAAAAAGAAAATGGCCTTCAGCATTAAAAACTGCAAAAAAAGCAAAAGACAAATCAATATATAACTTTATTCAATGGAGACATCTTTTAACAAAAGGAAATCTGGCATCTTACTATGAATATAAAGCTTTTATTGATAAAAATGAAGACTACCCAAGAATTGGTAGAGTTAAATACTTAGCAGAACATAAGTTGTCAACAGACAAAGTCTCACCAAAAAAAATTATAAATTCATTCGCTTCATCAGAACCTTTAAGTGGTTTTGGTAAAATGATTCTTGGCGAAAGTTATATTTTAACTGGAAATAATGAAAAAGGTATTCAACTTTTAAAAGATGGATGGATTACCGCAGAATTAACAAAATCAGAGTTAAGATCTTATAGAAAAAAATTTAAGAAATATCTTAACGCAGATGATTACATAAAACGAGCAGATTATCTTGCATGGAATAATAAGTATTGGGATTTAAAAAGATTATTAAGATATCTACCTAAAGATTATGAACTTTTATACAATGCAAGACAACTATTAATGAGTAAATCATATGGTGTTGACACCGCAATATCAAAAGTACCTGTAAAATTTAAAAATGATGCTGGTTTAAATTACGATAGATTAAAATGGAGAAGAAAGCGAGGCAGAGTTGATAGTTCTGTTGAAATTTTACTTAAAATTAAAAACACTAAAGATTATCTAGTTAGACCTGATAAATGGTGGGTTGAGAGAGAAATAATTTCAAGATCTTTAATATACAAAAAAAAATATGAATTGGCTTATAAAATATCTAGTAATCATGGGATGACTGAAGGACCTGATTTTGCAGCTGCTGAATGGATGAGTGGATGGATTGCTTTAAGTTTTTTAGATGATCCATTGCTTGCAAAAGATCATTTTGAAAATTTTTATAATAACGTAGGATATCCAATAAGTGTCGCAAGAGGTGCTTATTGGCTTGGAAAAACTTATAAAAAACTTGGTTATAAAGAATTATCCATTAAATGGTTTAAAGAAGCTTCAAACTATTTAACTACCTATTATGGTCAACTTGCCTTTTTGGAAATAAATCCAAATAATACTTTTGAACTTACAAAAGATAATGAGATTAAAAAAGAATACCGTGATTATTTTTTTAAGAAAGAAATAGTAAAAATAATTTATTTATTAGACGAACTTGATGAAGATAAATATACCAAACATATGCTTAGACACTTGGCATTAGATAACATTGAAAGCGGAAGTGAAATTTTAGCTGCAGAACTTGCTACAAATATTGAACGTTTTGATTTTGCTATTCAAATATCGAAAATAGCTTCATATGAGAAAAGATTTCATAATAAATACAATTATCCAATAATTAGTACTCCAAAATATATAAATGGAAGAAAAATTCCTGATAGTGCTTTTATATTATCTATTATAAGACAAGAAAGTGAATTTGATTTAAGTGCAAATAGTCATGCAGGAGCCAAAGGTTTAATGCAGTTAATGCCCTACACAGCAAAACTAGTTGCTAAGCAAGCTAAACTTCCTTATTCCAAATCAAGACTAACTACAGATCCTGAATACAATATTAATTTAGGCTCACATTATATTGCTGGTTTAATTCTTGAATATGAAGGAGCATATCCTTTTGCTATAGCTGCCTACAATGCAGGACCAAAAAGAGTTAGGTATTGGAAGAAAATAAATAAGAATCCACAAAAAAATCAAATTGATTATGTTGATTGGATTGAATTAATTAAATTTAAAGAAACTAGAAATTACGTTCAAAGGGTTTTAGAAAATTACAATGTTTATAGATATATATTGGAACAAAAACCAATTCCAATGAAAGACTTTTTTAAAAATAACCCATTATTTTGAAATATGGCGGAAGAGGAGGGATTCGAACCCTCGGTACAAGTTTCCTCGCACGGTCATTTAGCAAACGACTGGTTTAAGCCTCTCACCCACTCTTCCAAGAAATTTGTCGCTCCCCGATTGTATTGAATAATCAATATTAATAAAGTAATTATTCATTAATTATGAAAAATAAGTATTCAATATATTCGCTTATTAAAAATGCTTTTACTTACCATGAAAATTGGGGAAAGGCTTGGAAAGATCCTGTCCCAAAAAAAGAGTATGATGCTGTGATTATTGGTGGTGGAGGACACGGTTTAGCAACTGCCTATTATTTAGCAAAAAAACATAATATGAAAAATATTGCAGTAGTAGAAAAAGGATGGATTGGTGGTGGTAATACAGGAAGAAATACTACTATAATTAGATCTAATTATTTATGGGATGCTAGCGCCGGTCTTTATAATCATGCATTAAAAATTTGGGAAGGTTTATCTCAAGAGTTAAATTATAATGTAATGTTTAGTCAAAGAGGCGTTATGAATCTAGCTCATAATCTTCAAGACGTTAGAGATTTAAAGAGAAGAACTCATGCAAACAGATTGAATGGGATTGATGCTGTTTATTTAAATACAGAACAAGTTAAAAAATTTTGTCCAATAATTAATACTTCTCCTGATATTCGCTATCCAGTTTTAGGAGGAACTTTACAAAGAAGAGCTGGGACAGCCAGACATGACGCTGTCGCATGGGGGTACGCTAGAGGTGCTGATGAAATGGGTGTAGATATAATTCAAAATTGTGAAGTAAAAAGTATTAAAAGAAACGGAGATAGTGTTGAAGGTATTGAAACTACAAAAGGATTTATAAAGACAAGCAAAATAGGTGTTGCTGCAGCAGGTCATTCTAGTGTTATAGCTAATATGGCTGGTTTAAAATTACCTCTTGAAAGTAAACCTTTGCAGGCGTTGGTTTCGGAACCTGTGAAACCAATCATTGATACAGTTGTTATGTCAAATGCAGTACATGCATATGTAAGCCAATCAGATAAAGGAGAATTGGTTATTGGTGCTGGTACAGATGATTATGTTTCATATTCTCAAAAAGGAAGTCATGATATTGTTGAAGGAACTTTAAATGCTATTTTAGAACTATACCCAATATTTAGTCGTATGAGAATGCTTCGTCAATGGGGAGGTATTGTTGATATTTGTCCTGATGCAAGTCCTATAATAAGTAAGACTTCAATCAAAGGTTTATATTTTAATTGCGGATGGGGAACCGGTGGATTTAAAGCAACACCTGGATCTGGAGATTTATTTGCTCATACTATAGCAAATGATGAACCTCATAAACTTAATGCGTCATTTAATATTAATAGATTTGTAAGTGGTGACCTTGTCGATGAACATGGCGCAGCAGCTGTAGCACACTAATGTTTATTATAAATTGTCCTTTCTGTGGAGAACGTGAACAAAGCGAATTTAAAGCTGGAGGTGAAGCCCATATACTCAGGCCAAAACAACCTACCGAATTAAGTGATGATGAATGGGCAGAATACCTGTTCATGAGAAAAAATATCAAAGGTGTCCAGTTCGAAAGATGGAACCATGCTCATGGATGTAGAAAATGGTTTAATATGGTTAGAGATACTTCGAATGATGAAATTAAAGCAGTTTATAAAATGGGTGAGAAACCTCCTTTAGAATAAATAATGACAAAAAATTTACGAATAAAAACTGGAAAAGCTATTGATGAAACTTACAGAATTTCATTTAGATTTAATGGAAAAACCTATTATGGTTTTAAAGGAGATACACTTTCATCTGCTCTCTTAGCTAACGATGTTCATTTGGTAGGTAGAAGTTTTAAATATCATAGACCAAGAGGTATAATGACAGCTGGATCAGAAGAGCCAAATGCTATTGTTCAACTTCATGACAAGTCTGCTAGAACAGAACCAAATGTAAGAGCAACAGAAGTCGAAATTTATGAAGGTTTAGAAGCATCCAGTCAAAATTGTTGGCCAAGCGTAAACTTTGATATTGGTGGAATAAACAATTTTTTATCACCTCTACTACCTGCGGGGTTTTACTACAAAACTTTTATGTGGCCTGCTAGTTTTTGGGAAAAATATGAATATTTTATTAGGAAATCAGCCGGATTAGGAAAATCACCTACAGAAGCAGATCCTGATCTATATGAACATAAATACATTCATTGTGATGTTTTGATAATAGGATCAGGTATTTCGGGTATTATGGCTGCAAAAATAGCAGCCAAAAATGGATTTAAAACACTTCTAGTAGAGGAAAAACCAAATCTTGGAGGATCAACTATTTATCAAAACTCTGATTATTTCAAAATTAATAATCAAAATTCAAACTCATGGTTAGAAAAAGAAATTAATGAAATTAAAAAATTGAAGAATTTAGAGATAAAAACAAGAACAAGTGTTGCAGCTTTTCATGGTTATAACTTTTTATTAGCTCGTGAAAACCTCACTGATCATTTACCTATTGAACAAAGAAAAGACAAAACAAGACACAAACTACTTAAAATAAGAGCAAAAAAAGTAATCTCAGCCACTGGTTCTATAGAAAGACCAATGGTATTTGATAATAATGATAGACCTGGAATTTTACTTTCATCAGCAATAAAGAGATATGCTGACTTTTTTGGAGTTGCATGTGGTGAAAAAAATGTTCTTTTTACTAATAACGATAGCGCATATGAAACTGCGACTAGCTTAATTCAAAAAGGAATAAATATTGAGGCTATAATTGACAATAGAGAACAAGTGGACTCTAAATTAGTTTATGAAGTAGAAAAAAATAATATAAAGATTTTCAAAGGCTACACTGTAACAGACACTTTTGGCTACAAAAGAATTAATAGGATTTCTATAAAACAACTATCTAAAGATGGACAAAAGGTTGTTGGCTCAAGAATAAATTTATCTTGTGATTGCCTTGGTGTTTCTGGTGGATGGACACCTGCAGTTCATTTATTTACACAATCAGGTGGAAAATTGAAATTCAGAGATGAAGATCAGGTTTTTATTCCAAATACATACCCCTCAGATCAATTAAGTATAGGCTCATGTAATGGTGATTTTACTTTAGATGAAATTTTGAAAAACACTCCAAAATCTTTAAAAGAATTTTTAGATATCAAAAATACCGAATATGAAAGTTTAGAAATTATTTCCTCAACCAATAAATCAAAAAGAAATATTTGGCTATTACCATCAGATAAAGTTCTAGGTAAAACAAAATCTTTTGTGGACTATCAAAACGATGCTACTGCAAAAGATATTAAATTAGCATTAAGAGAAGGTTTTAGATCAATTGAACATGTAAAAAGATACACAACCACTGGAATGGGAACAGACCAAGGTAAATTAGGTAATATGCATGCGCTTGGAATTATTTCTGAAACCGCAGGTGCAAAAATGGGTGAATTAGGCACCACTACTTTTAGACCACCCTACACTCCTTTAACTTTTGGAACAATAGTAGGAAGAAACGTTGGAGAATATTTTGATATATTTAGAAAAACTCCAATTCATAGTTGGCATGAAGAAAATAAAGCTGAATTTGAAAATGTAGGTCAATGGAAACGAGCTTGGTATTATCCAAAAGAAAATGAAAATATGCACCAGGCAGTTCAAAGAGAAAGTAAAGCAGCAAGAGAAAGTGCTGGAATTTTAGATGCATCTACTCTTGGTAAAATTGATATACAAGGAACAGATGCTTCTGAATTTTTAAATCGAGTTTATACTAATGCATGGTCAAAACTAGCTATTGGTAAATGTCGATATGGTTTAATGCTTAATGAAGATGGCATGGTCTATGATGATGGTGTTACTACTCGATTAGGTGAAAATCATTATATAATGACAACAACAACGGGTGGTGCCGCCAATGTAATGGGTAAACTAGAAGATTACCTGCAAACAGAATGGCCAGAATTAGATGTTTATTTAACATCGGTAACAGATCATTTTGCAACAGTCAGTGTTTGTGGTCCAAATAGTAAAAAAATTGTAAGTGAAGTTATTCCAGATTTAGATTTTTCAGACGAAAGTTTTCCACATATGTCATTTAAGAATGCAAAAATTGGTAAAATTAATTGCAGAGTAATGAGAATTAGTTTTACAGGAGAACATAGTTATGAAATTAATATTCAGGCTAATTATGGTAAATCAGTTTGGGAAAAATGTATGGAAGCCGGAAAAGATTATAATATTACACCATATGGCACTGAAACAATGCATTTACTTAGAGCTGAAAAAGGTTTCATAATTGTTGGCCAAGATACTGACGCTACAATGACCCCTATCGATTTACAAATGGATTGGATTGTAAGTAAAAAGAAATATGATTTTATTGGAAAAAGATCTTTATATAGATCTGACACTATTAGAGAAGATAGAAAACAGCTTGTTGGATTATTAACCGAGGATCCTAATGAAGTATTAGAAGAAGGAGCGCAAATAGTAGCTGATGTTAATAAATCACCTATAGAAATGTTAGGACATATTACATCAAGTTATTACAGTCCTAACCTTAAAAAATCTATAGCTCTCGGCGTTGTTAGGGGTGGAAAAAATATGATGGGACATAAATTAATAATCCCAATGGAAAAAAGAAATATCAACGTAACTGTGGCTGATCCAGTTTTTTTGGATAAGGAAAATAAGAGATTAAATGCTTAATTATAATCAAGCACTTCCTAAAGATACATTAATACAAGATCTTCAAATGAAGGAAATCAAACCAATAATGAAATTGATAATAAGAGGAAAAAAAAGGGAATTTATTTCTGCTATTGGTAAATCACTAAATATTCTTTTGCCCACAGAAGCAAATACTTCAACTCAAAGTGATAAATTATCAGCACTTTGGTTAAGTCCTGATGAATGGATGATTTTTTCTAATGATCCAATTGATGAAAACACAAATGATTATGAAACTGAGAAACTATTAAATAATAATATTTCAAAATTAAACCTTGGTGCAGTAACAGATGTTACAGATCAATTTGTGATGATTAATCTAAGAGGAAATAAAATTTATGAATTATTTCAAACAGGATCACCTTTTAATTTTAATGATTTTCAAAATAAAAAAGGAGCTGTAACCCAAACAATTTTAAATAAAATAGATATAATTGTTCATAATCATGATAAAAATGCAGTAAATCTGTTTGTTAGACGATCTTTTTCACAACATTTATTTTCTTGGATGAACGACGCTGCGTCAAGATTATAGTCTCTATTTGTTTTCAAATAAGTTAAAGAATATTATGAAAAAATTATTACTAATAGCATTATTTGCTCTTTCACCCTTTTCTTTAAACGCAGAATCCAATTTAGACAAAATACTTTCAGCTGGAGTTTTAAAAGTTGGAACAACTGGAGACTGGGATCCAATGACGATGAAGGATCCAGCCACTAATAAATATAAAGGATTTGACATTGATGTAATGAACGAACTAGCTAAGGATATGGGGGTTAAAGTTGAATTTGTTCCTGCAGAATGGAAAACTATAGTTTCTGGTATTACATCCGAAAGATATGATATTTCTACAAGTGTAACTAAAACACCAAAAAGAGCAGAAGTAGCAGGATTTACAGATACTTATTACAAGTATGGAACTGTTCCATTAGTTCTTAAAAAGAATTTAAAAAAATTTTCCTCGTGGGATTCACTTAATAATTCAAGTGTAACAATTGCTACAACACTTGGTACTTCTCAAGAAGAAAAAGCAAAAGAATTTTTCCCTAAATCAAAATTAATTTCAGTTGAAGCTCCAGCTAGAGATTTTCAAGAAGTATTAGCTGGAAGAGCTGATGGAAATATTACTAGTTCGACAGAAGCAAATAAATTAGTAATTAAATATCCTCAACTAGCTATTGTTCCAGATGGAGAAAAAAATCCAGCTTTTTTGGCGATGATGGTTCCTAAAGGTGATGACAAATGGAACAATTACGTAAATGATTGGATTAAAAAGAAAAAATCATCAGGTTTCTTTACTAAGTTATTAGGGAAATATAATTTAAAAAGCCTATAATCAATTAGTAATTAATATTTAATTCTTTATAAATCAGAGAGTGAGAAATTTAATTTTTTTACTTCTGATACTACCTTTAACGTCATGTGGTAAAAGTGAACTTAATTGGTTGATTTTATCTCCAAACAATATTGAAGGATTAACTAATCTTAAATTTTTATTGAGTGGGTTTACTACAACTATTTATATTTCAGTAGTATCAATTGTTATTTCAATGATTATTGGTTTTATAGTTGCTGTTCCCTCTTTAGCAACAAATAAATTTTTAACTTATCTAAATATTGGATATGTCGAGATAGTAAGAGCAATTCCTCTTTTAGTTTTAATCTTATGGATTTATTACGGCCTACCAATAATGACCGGAGTAAGCTTTAGTCCTTTTGTTTCAGGAATTATTGCTTTATCGATAAGCGAAAGTGCATTTCAAGCCGAAATATTTAGAGCTGGGATAAACTCAATTAAAAAAGCTCAATGGGAAGCAGGAAGTTCATTAGGTTTAAATTTTTTTAGAAAATTAAGACTAATAATTCTGCCTCAAGCAATTAAAAATATTTTACCAGCAATTGGCAATCAGTTTGTTTATGTTTTGAAAATGTCTTCATTGGTTTCAATAATTGGTATTGGGGACTTAACAAGAAAAGCAAATGAATTAGTTGTTACAACTTATAGACCATTAGAAATCTATACTTTTTTAATATTAGAATATTTGATTTTAATACTTATAGTTTCTTACTTTGTAAGAAAGTTAGAAAATAAACTTAAAAAAGATTAATTTTTTTTTCTCCAATCCCATGGGTATTCAAAATTCATAGACCACATACCCATATTATTTTTTTTTGCAAATTCTTCATCATTTATGAATTTTTTGGAATATTTTCTATAAGCAAAAGCATATCCTTCTCTAACTAAAAATCTTGATAAACTAAGATCATTTACAAAACATTCGGCTAAAGTTCTCTTGTATTGATCCTTACCTTCTCTAACACAAATCACTTTATCTTTTCCAATTTTATCTATTAACAATTGTCTTGCTTTAATTCCGCAATAGATAATTTCACTATTTTTGTTACAAGTTTGTTTAAGCTCTGGGGTATCTATTCCAGTAAATCTTATTTTTTCATTGTTTAAATGAATTGTATCCCCATCAATAATCTTAATTTCATAAGATTTTACATCGTTATAAGTTAGAAAAAAAAATATTAGACAGATACTAATAACTAAAAAGAGTTTTATTTTGTTTAAATACATTATTAAGAAAATATCCAATAAATATCAAAACAGCAATTCCCATTGCCCAATTAGTTGCCATAATGGTATAAAAAATATCCTCATAATCTCCACCCCTGATATTAATTACATACCATAAGCTCAAAAAAGGAAACGCAGTCAATCTCAATATACTTAGATAAAGACTATATAGAGGTTTCTTCACAGCTTGAAATACAGCCGTGGTAATAAAAAATACTGGGTAAATTGGTCCAATTAAAGCTGCTACTTTTAAATAAGTAGTTCCACTAATTACTGCTTCTTGATTATCAGTAAATAAAGAAACAAAAAATTCTGCACCAAAAAATATTATTATTCCTGATATTGCCATAAATGAAGATCCAAATAATAGAGCTTTAGTATAAAGTTCTCTTATCCTGTCATAAGCTTTTGCTCCAAAATTTTGACCACCTATAGATAAAACAGCCGTATTCAATCCAATTACTGGAAGTAAAAATACTTGCTCTACTCTTAATGCCGCGCCATAACCAGCAGTTGCTAACTCACCAAACTGTCCAATGAAATATAAGATGTTAAATATACCAACTCCAATAAATAACATACTAAACATTACGGGCACTGCCTGTGTTGTTAGAGGTTTTAAATACTCAAATTTAGGAAAAAAACATTGAAATTTTAGATACTCTCTAATTTTACAATTATTAACTTTGTAAGCTAAATATATTGTTCCAATCGTTTGTGAAATTACAGTAGCTATAGCAAGACCAGCTATTCCAAATGCAGGAACAATTCCATAGCCCCATATAAATAGTGGATTTAAAAAAATATTAAGAAAAAAACTAAATATTAAAACATTTCTATAACTTTTAGTATCACCTTGGGCATTTAAAGTTCCATTTAATGATATTTGTATCAGTACAATAAAAGTTCCATAAAAAATAATATCTAGATACTCTCTTGTTAATGTTATTCCAACAGCATCAGATCCCATCACTCCTAAAAGATAATTTGATACGTTTAAACCAAATAACGTAACTAATACTGATACAGCTAATGCAAAAATCAAAGATTGAGCAACATACATTGATGCAACTCTCTCTTTTTTTTCACCTATAGAATTACCAATTAAAGCATTAGTAGCGGCACCTAATCCCACCCCAACAGCAATAATTGTAAAATAAATTGGAAATGATTTAGCAATAGCACCAATTGCTTCAGCTGAAATTCTACCGGCAAACCATGTATCAACTAAATTGTAAAAAGTTTGAAACAAAGATCCTACACTTGCAGGTATAGTAACTTTTCTTAGCAGCGACCAAATTGGATCTTTAGTTAATTTTATTGTTCTAGGCAAAGTTATCCTTATTTAAATTCTTTTTGAAAAATATATTTTTTTCCAGATTGTTTAGCTTTGTATATCTGACTTTGCCTCATTCTAAAACGTGATTTTTGAGTTTCAGTCAAGTTGTCATGACAATTTGCACAAGAAACTCCTTCTTCAAACTTCTTGGATTTTTTATCTTTTGGTGAAATAGGCATTCTGCAACCACTACACATAGAATGAGAGCCTAATTTTAATCCATGCTTAAGACTAATTCTGTTATCAAAAACAAAACACTCACCTTTCCATAAGCTTTCTGTTTTCTTTATTTTTTTTAGATAATTTAAAATCCCGCCATTTAATTGGAAGATATTTCTAAAACCCTTTTTTTTTAAATATACTGAAGTTTTTTCACAACGTATTCCACCAGTACAAAACATTGCTACTGGTTTATTTTTCTTAAGTTTATTTAGATACTTAGGAAAATCTCTAAAATTAGTCACATTTGGATTTACTGATTTTTTAAATGTTCCAATTTTATACTCAAAAGGTTTTCTAGTATCAATTATATGAGTATCTTTATTTTTGATTAGTTTGTTCCAGTCCTTTGGTTCTAAATGAGTTTGTAAATTTCTGTCTTTGGAATTAATAGTTAAATTCATTGGAATAATTTCTTTTTTGATTTTTACTTTAGGTTTGTGAAATGGTTGAAATTTAGATCGAGATACATTGCTATTATCAAATTGCTTAAATGAAAATAAAGATTTAATTTTTTTGCTAGTTATATCAATATCTTTCATACGCCCAGAAATAGTGCCATTTAATCCTTCTTTGGCAATAATTATTGTTCCTCTTATATTTTTTGAAATGAGAAACTTTTGTAAAGAATCTTTATTTTTTTTTGAAGATTTAATCTTTATGAATTTATAAAAACCAAAAACTTTAAACATTATAAAACCCTACAAATAGTCATTCCATCTCCTAGTGGAATAATGATTTGTTCTACTCTTTTATCTTCGGATACGAACTTATTAAATTCTCTAATATTTAAAGTAAATTTATCATTATTTTTTTCATCTGCTACTTCACCATGCCACAAAACGTTATCAATAATGATTATTCCACCTTTACTTAAAAGTTCTAAGGATTTTTCGTAATATTTCTTATAATTCATTTTATCAGCATCAATAAAGACCATATCAAATTTATTATTTTTTAACTCTTTCAAACTTTCAAGAGCAGGCTTTATTATTGTCTGAATTTTATGATTTTGATTAGCTTTTTTGAAAAAATCTAATGCTATTTTGTTTGTCTCTTCATTTTTATCAAGAGCAACTAGTTTCCCATCATCAGGTAATGCAAGTGATATTGACAGTGCACTAAGTCCTGTAAAAGTTCCAATTTCAAGAACATTTTTAATATTTGATACTTTTATAATTAAATGAAGAAAATGACATTGGGTTGGATCAATCTGCATTCTTTTGATGTCACCTAGAGTTTTGTTATAATCAATTATTTTTTGTTGAATTGGATGTAAATTTAGTCCAAGGTTATTGATATAATTTTGTAGTTTTTCGGTAATATCAAGGTTTGCACCCATTCTACTGAAGTTTTTTCTTTAATATCTCATTTATAAGTTGAGGATTGGCTTTACCACCAGATGCCTTCATAGCTTGACCAACAAAGAAGCCAAATAATTTTTCTTTACCTTGCTTATACTCAATTGCTTTTTCTCTATTATCATTAATTATTTTATCAATTAAAGTTTCTAGAGCTTTTGGATCACTCTGTTGTTTAAGTCCTTTTTCTTCAACGATTTTTTGTGGATCTTTATCTCCATCAATCATTAATTCAAATACTGTTTTAGCTATTTTTCCTGAAATTGTTCCATTCTTTATTAAATTTACTAATATTGCTAAATTCTTTGCACTTACTGGGCTTTGAGAAATTTCTAGATTTTTATTATTTAAAACAGCAAATAATTCACCTGTAATCCAGTTAACTGCTAATTTCATATCTTTATTCTTACCCATCTTAACTACAACTTCTTCAAAATATTTTGCTGTATCAATATCCGAAACCAAGATAGTTGCTTCATATGCAGACAGTTTAAACTCATCAATAAATCTTTTCTTTTTATCATCTGGCAGTTCTGGTATGTTGGTTTTTAATTTATTAATGAATTCATCTGAAACTTCTAGTGGTAGTAAATCTGGATCTGGAAAATATCTATAATCATGAGCATCTTCTTTTGATCTCATTGATCGTGTTTCATTTTTTTTTGTGTCAAATAATCTAGTTTCTTGATCAATTGATTTACCTTCCTCTAACAAATCAACTTGTCTATTTGCTTCATATTCTATTGCCATTTGCATAAATTTAATTGAGTTAACATTTTTAATTTCACATCTAGTCCCAAAGTCTTTTGAGCCTTTTATCCTTACAGAAACGTTAACATCTGCTCTTAATGATCCCTCTTGCATATTTCCATCACAAGTACCTAGATATCGCATAATTGATCTTAATTTTTTAATATATGTGCTAACTTCATCAGGAGATCTTAGGTCTGGTTTACTTACAATTTCCATTAAAGCTACACCAGATCTATTAAGATCTACAAATGTGTTTTGTGGGTCAAGATCATGAATACTTTTTCCAGCATCTTGTTCTAAATGCAATCTTTCTATACCAACTTCTTTCTGACCTTGAGGCATATCTAAAATAACTTTACCCTCCCCCACTATTGGATCTTTAAATTGAGAAATTTGATAACCTTGAGGTAAATCTGCATAGAAATAATTTTTTCTATCAAATACTGAACGTTTATTTATTTTTGCATTAAGGCCAATACCTGTTTTAATTGCTTGTTTTACGCAAAATTCATTTATTACTGGCAACATTCCAGGGAACGCCGCGTCAACTAAACTAACTTGAGTATTAGGCTCTGCTCCAAATTTAGTTGATGAAGTTGAAAATAATTTAGACTCTGAAGTAACTTGTGCATGCACTTCTAATCCAATTACAACCTCATATTGGTTATCTTTTCTATTAATTAAATATTCTGATTTGTTTTTAATCATTTAATCCACCAATCAGTTATCTGATTTTTAAAATTAATTTTTTCTTCCATAGCATAAGCAATGTTTAATATATTTTGTTCATCAAAAGCTTTACCAATAATTTGTAAACCAAGGGGATACCCTTTGGTATCATGACCTGCAGGGATAGAAATACCTGGTAAACCTGCTAAATTGACTGGTACTGTAAAAATATCGTTTAAATACATTGAAACTGGATCGTCTTTCTTCTCTCCTATTTTAAATGCAGAACTTGGTGTTGAAGGGGTTAGTATTGCGTCTACTTTTTTGTACGCTTCATCAAAATCATTTTTAATTAATTTTCTAACTTTTTGAGCCTTAAGATAATAAGCATCATAATAACCTGATGATAAAACATAAGTACCAATCATAATTCTTCTTTGAACTTCAGCACCAAATCCCTCTGATCTTGTTTTTTCATACATGTCTATAAGGTTTTCCCCTTTGGCTCTAAATCCATACTTAACACCATCATACCTAGCTAAGTTTGATGAAGCTTCTGCAGGTGCTACAATATAATAAGTTGGTAATGCATAACTTGTGTGAGGAAGCGATATATCAATTATTTCAGCACCACAATCTTTTGCATATTGTATACCTTTTTGCCAAAGTTCTTCGATTTCTTTTGGCATACCCGCCACTCTATATTCTTTTGGTATTCCAATTTTTTTTCCCTTAATATTATTTGTTAATTCTTTGCTATATTCATTTCTTTTAAAATCAATTGAAGTAGAATCTTTTACATCATAAGTACTAATTACCTCTTGTAGTAATGCACAATCTTTTACATTCTGTGCCATAGGACCTGCTTGATCCAAGGATGATGCAAAAGCAACTATTCCGTATCGTGAACAACTTCCATAAGTTGGTTTTAGACCTACTGTTCCAGTAAATGAAGCTGGCTGTCTAATAGATCCTCCTGTATCGGTTCCAATAGTTATTGGTGTTAATTGACCAGCTACTGCAGAAGCTGATCCACCAGAAGAACCTCCTGGGACCAAATTTTTATCTATTGGATTTTGAACATTTCCAAAGAAACTAGTTTCATTTGAA